>NZ_JBYSWK010000077.1:0-15412 GCF_058781025.1 Heyndrickxia sp. FW510-T9
GGGAGGAGACGGAGAAATCCGCTAGCCGATAGGCGCTATTGAAATTGAAGTACAAATTTCACCTGGAGCTAGACAAGATTAAAGCTGTTAATTCATTTATATGGTAATAAACATATACTTTCTTCCCTTTTCCCGTCCCCTTATTTCTAAGCCTTTTTAATCCAAAACTTCAATACATCATTCTCTTCTTCCAATTTTAAAAGCTCATGACCACCAGATTTTTCCCATGCTGACAGATCATTTTTTGCGCCTTTATCTGTCGTGTGAATTTCTAAAACTTGACCAGACCCGAGGTACATCATCGCTTTCTTTGTTTTTACAATCGGCATTGGACATGCAATTCCTTTTGCATCTAACACTTTGCTTACTTCCATTATAATATTCCTCCTCAATTTTTGTTAGCGAACTGCACATCGATTTGGACCGATTCCCATTTCACGCTGTTTATCTTCATCAGGATTGATTTTTCCCATGTTTGTTTCGCGAATTTCCTCGTATGCATTTGGCTGTGGTGGTAAATTCTCTGTCACTAATTTCCGAAATTCGTTTTCATCCTCTACCTTTAATCCATGATTTTTTGCAAATAATGTACCTAGCTTTGCCCCTACAGTTTCATCACCATTTAGTTCTCAAATACTATTTTTTTCGCATTTACTATCATGAAATAATACTTATTATCGCAATTAAATACTTAAAGGTTTACTTTTATAACTTTCCATATTATAATCAATTACGAAGTTAAACTTACTAACTTTTATATAGTTGAAATAAATTTGTAAGGGATTGAAAAGTAATGGGTTTCTTAAACAAATTATTTGGAAAACAACCTGAGGAGGAAGAAATGATGTCAAATACACCATTAAATATAGGAATTATTCTAGGTAGTACACGCCAAGGACGCGTAAGTCCTCAAGTAGGAGAATGGGTAAAAGGAATTGCAGACAAACGCGGAGATGCAAACTATGAAATCGTAGATCTTGCAGAATACAAATTACCATTTTTAGGCGAAGGTACTGGCGAAGAAGCAGGTGTTCAAGCTTGGAAAGAAAAAATAGCAAATCTTGATGGATATGTATTCATTACTCAAGAATATAATCATAGTATCACTGGCGCTTTAAAAAATGCATTAGATTCTGCTCATCAAGAATGGAACAATAAAGCGGCTGGTATCGTAAGCTATGGTTCAACCGGTGGAGCACGAGCTGCTGAACATTTACGTGGAATTTTAGCGGAATTACAAGTTGCTAGTGTTCGTACACATCCAACACTTTCTTTATTTACTGACTTTGAAAACTTCAGTAACTTCAAACCTGCTGACATGCATACTAATAATGTAAATGCTATGCTTGATCAAGCGATTGCTTGGAGCGGCGCATTAAAAACATTGAGATAATATAGAAATTGGACTGATGGATAACCATCAGTCCTTTTATCTTTCCGGTAATGTTATGGCTTTTTTCATCTTTTGCTGCAACGAATGAAAGGTGTCCCTTCCAAAAAACGCATCGGCTCTCTGTTTTATTTCTTTTAACCTTTCATCATTTTCATCTAACGTTTGTCGAATCCTATTCACAATCTGTAACGCATCATTGCCCTTGATATTTTTAGCCACCAGTTCGAGTAGAACCTTCATATCTTCTGTATATTTTTCGGCAAAGCTATGGCACTTTACCATATTAATGCGAAGATTATCTCCATATTCTTCTGTAAAAGCTCTCCTGATACATCCTCTTACACCAGCATAACCATAAGAAACCTCCGAAGCAGCCCGGTAAAAAAGGACGATTCCATTTGCATTGCTTGATTCAGGGTGTAAGCGTAGCTCTGTCGTTAAGGACATTAATTTACGCACCATTGGTCTAGCTACCTCCATCGTATTCCACCAATCCATTAGCAGCTGCCTCTCCTGATTATTCATTGCTTGTTCTCGATTGACCATATTCTCCCCCTCCCTCAAAGCCGCGGAATTGCTTGAATATTTTCAATGCGAGCATGTATTTTATGCCATTCATCGCCCAATAGTTCTCGACCTAGTCTATTTGTTTCACTAATCATTTGTCCTATCTGCACATTTAATTTTCGGCTAAGATTTACTAAATAATACACATTATGAGGAGCGTCTTTAACAGCCAATTCAAAATTGGGACTTAACTGTATTTCACTAATTCTTAATGTATCTAAATCAAAAACAAGCATTTCCAACATATGTTGATTAGTTTCCTCTTCTTTTAAACGACTTATAGTTCCCTGTACCGCATCGAAACCATAGCCTACATCTGCCACGGAAGCGTGATATGGATTCAAACCAGGTTGGGTCCTCAACGAAGGTATTGACCTAAATCCTGTCGTGATAGAACATACCACTTCTTTTGCAGCCATCCCTCTCTCTATCACAGTATTTATCGCATCAAAATAAGAGTTCCACTGACTCTCGTTATTGTTTCTAAAAGAATATGTCATCCTTTAATCTCCTCACATACTCTTTAATTTAGGCTGATTTCGTTCAGATTGTTACTTTCCAAATTATTAAAAAACCATAATATAGATTTAGTTTCTGGACAACCTTTTTTATAATGAGTCTTTTCATTCTAAATTCAAATTTGGGTGTTAGAAGGTTTACATCTACATAAGCAGCATAATTTAAGAAAAGATCCTTCACTTAATTAAGCAACTTCACTTTCCATATTCCAATATATTTTTTAAAAAGAGAATTTATATTTTGTACAAATTAGTTATTAAAAACAAAGTTTGAAAGGAGGAAACAAATATGAAAAAGTGCATTCCAATGGAAAAGAATGCACTGAATTATACATAGTTATTGATTGGTGGAGATCTTTTTTCTCCTTCATTATTTTAGTGTTGGTTGTTGACGCTGCTTAGCGCCATTGACGATTTTCACTGATACATCAATACTTTTAATAGAATCCTTTGATAAAGGAACTTTCCCATATTTCTCATTTCCCTTCCAAACCTGCACATTTTTCCTATATAATACCTCAGATAATCGATAAATATCGGTATCAATAGAAAGCCCCGCTAAATATGTCCTTCTAATTTGGTCTTCCATATTTTTTTCCAAATCTTTCGTTAATTTTTCAAGTTTTATATTTTCTTCAATATGATATAAAATTGCTTTTGCCTTAACCTTAATAATAAAAGATACATTTGTACCATTTATTACCGGTACCACCTTCATTTTTTTATCCTCCACTACAAGATCAACAGTGGAGTATTCTTTGCTCCTTACTCTTATTTCATCACGATTAAACTCCCTGCTCATCCACCTATATCCACTGGACTGTGATAAATCAAGTGTTCCCTTTAAATGATCTGTAGTCGCAACAGCTAATCCATCTAGCTCGATTGTCTCATGTAGATTTTTATCTGTTGTCCATTGTTTTTTTAGTATATTCATAACAGGTAAAATAGCCTCATGCCCCGGTTCATTTAAGGAAATAAGAAGTTTTCTTAAATCAATCGGACGAATATAGGAGCTCTGATCAAAAGAGGCTTTTGGATCACTTAACTTAGATAGTGCAGTTGACATCTCTAGCATTGGAAGCGTCACAAGCAATTCAGAAAGCGGCTCCTTTGTAGCATAGATCCAAATTCGATAACGCGTTTCACGATAACGATCTATGAAGTCAATCATTGCTTTAATTCCTTTGTGCCTTAAAGCCTCTTCTGTAAAAACGACAAAAGATACATGGCCATAGAAAATATGTCTTTGCGAGCTGTTATAAAGATTAAAAATTGCCTCGTCTACCGTATTTCCAGTAGCCTTGCCAACCTCCACCTTTACTTCAGACCCGCTGCTTACTTCTGCTTTTGCCAATAAGCTTAAGTTAATGATTTGTAAATAAACAATATACTTCCCATTCTTATAATCAATCCCAAATCCATGGGCATATACCATTCTTTCCGGTTCATTTGTATCCCAACAGCCGGCTAAAGGCAAAATGGTCAACAGAATTAAAAATATTTTTAAAACAATCCACTTCATCCTGATCCGCCTTCTTTTCGAGTCGAGTCATTTGGGTTAAGCAGATTTGCTCTTTCTCCTTTTTTCTGCTCCGGTAGTCGAAAGAGAGATTTCATTATGTTTTTCCAATCCATTCTTGTAGCCAATGCCATATAAGGTACTCCAAACGTTCGTATTCTGCAAACATAGATTCCTACAAAATAAAAAGATACAAAGAAGCCAAAAAAACCAAAAAAGGAAACAAGAATAATAACAAAAAATCGAATTAAGGAAACAGTACCTACTAACGATTGATTAATTAATGTAAAAGTAGCAATGGTTGATCCTGCAATCACAACCAGCATGGCTGGGCTCGTTAAGCCCGCACTAATTGCAGCATCTCCAATAATTAATCCTCCTATTACACTTAAGGTTTGACCAACTGCTAGCGGCAAGCGCATGCCTGCCTCACGAAACAATTCAAATAATAATAGCATCAGCATGGCCTCTAAAGGGGTTGGAAGAGGTACCCCTCTTCTTGATTCTACTACTGTAGCTAAAAAAGTAAGCGGAAGTTGATTCTGATGAAAGGCGGTAAGAGCTACCCAAAAGCCTGGAAGGAAAGTAGCTACTGCTAATCCAACAATTCTCATCAATCTTTCAAACGATCCGTAAATAAAAGTGAACTCCTTATCTTCCGCAGTTTTTAGAAGAAAGAACAAATTGATTGGAGTTATATACGCATATGTAACTCCATCTAATAAAATAATAAACCGACCATTTAAGAGTGACTCCACCGCAAAGTCCGGACGACCAGTATAAGCGTGGCGAGGAAACAACGCATACGATCGATCATTTATTAATTCCTCTAAAAATGTCCCACTAGATACTCCATCCACATCAATATTTAATAGTTTTTCCTTAATCTGTTGATAGATTTCTTTATCCGCAATATCCGATATATGCAGAAGCGCCACCTTGGTTTGCGTTCTTCTACCAACCACGAACATATCACTAACAAGTGAATTAGTTCTTAACCTTTTTCGAATAAGCGCCATATTGGTCACAAGATCCTCAATAAAATTATCTCTTGGGCCTAATAGACTTATTTCTGTATTGGCATCCTCTGGGCTACGTTGTGGTCGGTCAGAAATATCAACGGTAAAAATAATGCCGTTTAGCCCAACATCCATTAATAATTTCCCTGCAAAAACATCTGAAATTGCTTGTTCTTCCTTTTCGATATAGCTAAGAGAAGGCAAATGAAGCTTTTCAAGTAACTCTTCTTTTTCAAGATCCCCTTGATGCATTGAAAAAAAAGTACTCAACTGGTGAGGGACGACTTCATATAGTGCTTCATTATTGACCATCCCTATACAATAAACCAACACTACCTTACTTGTACTAAATTCAAAGGAAACAAATTTAACATCCTCGCATTCTTTAAATAGTTCACGTAATGACTCTTCATTCAGCAACGAATTATTATTTGAAGACAAAGAATTTGGAGTTAAATTAGAAGGTTTATTTTTCATATCCTTTCCCTTAAACCACATTACTTGACCTCCCCCTTTTCTTAAATAAAGGAACTAAAATAAAAAGTAAAATAGATAGAGATAAGCAAAATACAACGATGCCGGGTATCAGGAAAGAATATAATATATGTGTATAAGTAAAATCAGTAATTGGAATTAATACGAGTATAACGATTAAAGACATTATCAAAAATTGAAGCAAATTCTTTTTACCGCCTGGGGAAATTTCTCTAATAATGAAAATAAATAATGATAGTCTAATAAATGCACCTGAGAGCCACTGATAAACAGATAAAAAATCGACATGCTCTATAAAGTTTCCTAATGATACTAGCCCCCACTCCTCATAAGGAGGAAAACGTTGTTTGGCCGCTTCCACCGGTCCAAATTCAATAATCGCTCCCACAAGTGGCCCCAGCGTAAGTCCAGATAAAACAATAGCAGTATAGACAAAATGTCGAAATCGGTAGGGAGTTTCTGTTTTGTGTTGCAAAAAAATAAACAATATTAGTTCCAGCATTCCAGAGGCTTGATAGATTACACTTTTCAAGACAGGATGGTAACCATGTTCTAAAAATGGAAATAACAATGAAAAGTTCTTATATTGAATATTTGCGATCGCTACAAAAATTCCAAATAGAACAATAAAAACTAGCAAGAAAAAATTCATAATATTAATCGTTCTTAGCGATGTTATTGCTAATGACCAGCACAATAGTCCAAAAATGACTGCTAGAAAAAACACTGGCGTTTCTGGTAAGAAAGTAACATTCACCCAATTAAGCATTTCTTTTAAAGTAATTGTTGAAATAACGGTAAGATAACAAACAATGAAGAATATTAGAGTATTTGCAATCCAACCTCCGCCTCGTTCTCTCATCCATTTAATTACATGCTCCCCATTCATTTGCCGATGAATAAAGAGAAGCAATAAACTCCAAATAATTACTAAAAATAATGTGACGAGGACAGTAAGCCAAGCATCTCTTCCTGCGCTTTGAATCAGAGGGGAGATGACTATTACGTGATTATTTAATCCAGTAACAGTTATGATTAAAAGTATTAGCTGAAGTTTTGTAATATTGTCAGAGCTTTTTATTGTAACCACTCCTGAAATACTGTAATAAAGGTATTTTGAACAGATGCCTTCTTTTTATACATTCATTTCTCTACGTGATTTCATGATTTACAAGCTTCACAGGTTACCAGTTCAAAAATAGACTGTTTACTAAACCGGGATACCGATTTTTATAGCAGTCTCAGGCACACCATTAGACTTTAAGATACTCCAAACCCTTTTATCTTCATCACCTCAACATTTCTCTATGAAAAAAAGAACATAATACTGTTTGTCTAAAACTCCTTGACAACCTAGATATTCATAAAACCTTATGTGCTTGAAAATGGCTCGAAATATACAAGCGGATTTTTGTTTAAGCACCTCATCCTAAATATGACTTTTTTTATAAATACTCCAAAAGAAATGTATGAAAAATAATAAATATACACAATATAAATTATGCCAAAATATAGAAAGTCTGTAGTGATGAGACGGTAGGTGTTCACTTGAATGTTAAGTAAATTTTTCCGTAATAACACAAATAAAAATACAGAAAATGGATATAAACAAACGGAAATATCAGGTAATTTCAATAATGACCTGCAATTCTTTCAAAATACTTATATAAATTGCTTTGATGTCGTTTTTCATTGCTTTGAAACGCTTGAAAAGAAAAAAGCCTGCATCATTTATATTCAAGGACTGTCTGATACTGAGGAAATAAATGATAACGTCATGAAAATGCTAATGTCGATTCAAAGTCGGCCAGATGAAGAATTTCCAATGATTCCTGTTTCTCAAATGAAAACCCTAAAAACATATGAGGAATGCATCCAATCGATTAGTTCGGGTCTCCCTGTTCTGATCATGGAAGGTGATAGATCGGCACTCTCATTAGGACTAGTGAAATCGGAGAAACGAAATATTGAGGAACCAGTTGGTGAATCTGTTATCCGTGGACCTCGCGAAGGATTTACAGAAGTTCTAGCGGTAAACACCTCCCTATTACGGAGAAAATTGCGCAGTCCAAAATTAAAAATGCTGCAAATGAAGATTGGAAAATATTCACAAACAACAGTTGTTTTAGTCTATATTGAGGACCTTGCAACCCCTCAACTCATTGAAGAAGCCAAGCAACGATTGGAAGGGATAGACATTGATGGCATTTTAGAAAGCAGTTACATCGAAGAAATGATTGAGGATAATCCGAAATCGCCTTTTCCACAATTATTAACTACGGAAAGACCGGATACCGTTGCGGCCCATTTACTTGAAGGTAGAATAGCGATATTAGTGGACGGGACACCCTTTTCACTAATAGCCCCAGTTACTTTAGTTTCATTTTTGCAATCATCTGAGGATTATTATGAACGCTTTATAATTAGTACAATGATTAGATGGATTCGATATCCATTTTTTTTAGTATCTTTGCTACTTCCTTCTTTTTATATAGCATTATCAACGTTTCATCAAGAAATGTTACCTACGGATTTGATAATATCTATGGCTTCTGCGAGAGAGTTTGTACCTTTTCCTACATTTTTTGAAGCATTGCTTATGGAGGTTACATTCGAAGCTTTAAGAGAGGCCGGAGTACGACTCCCTAAACAAATCGGATCCGCAGTTAGTATTGTCGGAGCACTTGTTATCGGACAAGCAGCCGTGCAAGCTGGCATCGTCTCACCTGCTATGGTCATTGTTGTATCAATAACAGGAATCGCATCCTTTATGATTCCTAGATATACTTTGGGATTTTCCATTCGAATATTACGATTTCCGATTATGATTCTTGCAGGAACTTTGGGGATACTTGGAATCATGCTTGGCATTTGCGGAATTATTATTCATTTATGTAAACTACGCTCCTTCGGTGTCCCTTATTTGTCCACATTAGCTCCTATTAATGTGGATCAATTTAAGGATTCATTGGTTCGTGCACCATTTTGGAAGTTCAATACTAGGCCACGACTCACAGGAAAATATAATAAGTACCGGCAATCTCGGAATCTAAAACCTAATCCACCAACAAATGAGTAGTTTTTAAACTTATAGAAAGGATGAACAAATGCTTAAAGTAATTTTGCCGTTTTTCTTAATCTTATGCTTGTTAAGCGGTTGTGGAAATATTCGGGAGCTTAATCAAATAGCAATTGTGTTAGGGGCTGCAATTGATTTAACAAAGGATGGGGAGATAGAATTAACGGTTCAATTTTTAAATCCTCACAGTAGTAGCAGCAGCGGGGGTGGAGCTGGTGGAAGCGGGGGGGAATTTACGGTTGTTCGAACAATAAAAGGATTAACCGTTGCCGATGCGACATCCAAACTTCAAGAAATCATTCCTCGAAAAATATTTTGGGGACATTGTAGTGTGTTTGTATTCGGTGAAAAATTAGCCAAAAAGGGAATTTTGGATGCGACCGATTATATTATTCGTTCTCCACAGACGCGCGAACAAGCATTACTATTTATTAGTAATGGGGAAGCAAAGGATATTTTTAATGTGACACCACCATTGGAAAAACAGTCAGGAAGAGTATTACAATTACTATCCCAGCAGCATATATTAATGTCCGTAACCGTTAAAGATTTTATTGAAATGAAGTTAGGTTCAAGTGATGATACATTTCTCCCATATGTAGATGTATTGCCGACGAATCCAATGAATCAAACACAAAAAACCATTCCTTATATAAATGGAACCGCCATTTTAAAAAAAGGAAAAATGATTGGTACTTTAAATGATTCATTAACGCGTGGTGTCATGTGGTTGAGAAATGAGGTGAAGCAAGGTGAGGTAGTGGTGAAAAGGCCGTTGGGAAAACCCGGTACGATCACATTAGCTCCTTTTCAAGCAAGTGTCCATTTGACCCCTCTTATAAAGGATGGTCACTGGAAAATGATTGTAAAAGGCACTGCCAAAGGGGAAATCGTTGAAAATGTGACTAGTCTCGATGTAATGAATCTAACAACTCTTCAGGGTATAGAAAAGGAAATGGAAAAAGATATAAGCAAACGAATAATTAAAGCCTATTCCACACTGCAAAAAGACATGGATGCTGATATTGTTGGATTTGCTGAGGAGTTCCATCGCAAATATCCAGACCAATGGAAGAAAGAACGGAACCATTGGGATAAAATTTATCGAAATATGCCTTTGGATATTGAAATAGATGCCCATATCATTGGCCCGGGACTTATGACAATTCCCACCGATTAAGGGAATAAGGAGTGAAATATAGTTGATTTTTATCAAAATAATAGGATTAATCTTATTTGTATTATTAGTCACCTTTCTACAATTATCATTTTTAAGTAAGAAATCAAAAAAAGAAAAATGGACGTATGCTGTTTTTACATTAATTGGTTTAGCTATTGCCTCCCTTCTTATTATAAAACCCGATTTACCTGGACCTACTCAGCTTGTTGAAAAACTATATTCACCATTATTACGGGCACATTCATAGATTTGTTTTATATTGAAACTTAGCTGAAGGTTCATTAGGAGTGAAATATATATGTCCCAAAAAACAATAATATCCGCTTCACAAATGAGTTTCGCCATATATCAAGTGGTTGTCGCAACTGGTATTATTAATATGCCTCTATTAACCGGACAAGTAGCAAAACAGGATGCTTGGATTTCTCCAGTTTGGGCATCTATCATTGGATTTATGGCTATATTTATTGCCTACCACTTACATAAAAGTTACCCAGGCAAAACTTTTATCCAATATTCTGAAGTTGTAGTTGGAAAATTTTTCGGTAAAATAATCGGTTTTTTTTATTTATTATTTTTCCTCCATTTTAATGGAATCGTTATAAGAGAATATGCAGATTTTGTTTGGGGAACCTTTCTAAATGAAACACCAATGCTGATTATTTCGGCAATCATAATTGTATTTAGTGCATATGCTGTTCACGGTGGCTTGGAAGTCATTGTCCGACTAGGACAGATTATTTTCCCATTCTTCTTCATCCCTCTTTTCCTTTTCTTATTTATTTTATTAATTTACATGCATCCAAAAAACATATTGCCTATCATGGAAAATGGTATTATGCCTTCCATAAAAGGCGGTATAGTTCTTTCACCATGGTTTTGTGAATTATTTCTTATTTCCTTCCTTCTACCCCATCTAAAAAAAGATGCAAAAGGATTAAAGTGGGCTTTATATACTGGAATTGCTATTACTATTACATTAATGTTTGTTAATCTTGTCGTTATTTTCGTTCTAGGAAGATTTTCCTTTTATGCATTAACACCATTACTAACAGTGGTCCGATATATTAGCATTGGAGAATTTTTTGCACATGTTGAATCTGGTCTTTTAGCTATTTGGTTATTAGGTACATTTGTTAAAATTACGGTTCTCTATTATATTGTCACTAAAGTAGCCTCACAGTGGCTGAATTTACAAGATGATAAACTATTAATTTTCCCTTTAGGAATGTTACAAGTTATTTTTAGTATTTGGGTTTCAAAAAGCTTTCAACAGCTTTCAAGTTTTTTATCGAATATAATACCAAGTTATTTTATTACTTTTTTAATTTTAATTCCGCTGTGCATTCTAGCAATTCATGTTATTAAAAATATGCTATTGAAAGGTAGAAAATCGGCATAATAAAGTGCTTTCCACTTAAGAAAGCACTAATTTGCATGTAGTGAATTAACTTTAAAATCAAGCCAGTATAAATGATCCTATTTTGCAAACTCTTTTATAACCGCAAAGAAATCGGAGTAGTCCGTTAAGTAATAATCAGCTTCAACATTTTTGTTTTGAAAACTGCATGTGGAAATCCCTAGTTCTTTTGCCGGAATTAGATCAATTTCTCTATCTCCAATCGCTAAATCGATATGGTGTTTCTCATGCAAATATTTGTACGACAGCGAATTTGGTTTGCGCGGAAATCCATCATCAATCGTTACTATATCAGTAAAGTATTTATCCCACCCATAATGCTCTAATATGGACAAAACTCCCTTTCTATCTTTGTGAGTCATGATGACATTTTTATTGGCAAACTTTAATATGTCTTCAACCTTTTCAAAAGGCTTAATGTCATTGGGAGCTAACTGACTTTCCAAAGCGTCCATTTCTTTTAATTGATTTTCTGTAAGGCTAAAAAAATGAACTGCGTGAGAAAATGAAACTTTTAAGTTTTCATAGATTTCCTTTTCATCCACATCTTCAACCATCACCTGAGAAAAAATATTGGAATATGCCGGATAAGTATCGAATAATGTTCCATCAAAATCCCATAATATGTTCAATTGTAAACACCCTAACTGTATTTATTGTAAGAAAAAAATCTTCCCATCTATTATATACATATTCTCCATTTGTCTCTTTTTTCCTTTTCCCTCTTTTATATCGATCTCAAAATGGGAAATATGAATAAACGTGATGAAAGTTCATCATATTAACAAAAGGCTATTTCTCGTACAAATAGTTGCTTATCGTAATTTGTTATAAATACCAAAATTGAATTAGTTTCGGGCATCTTTTCTTATAAAATTTTTCAAGAAAAATAAGAAGTTTAAAAAGCAACAAAGTTTAAGAAAAAGAATCTAAAAAGGAGAACATTTTTGGAATTAGATTGGATTTGGAAAACAATTATTATTATTGTAGTTGGATTGTTATTATTAAGAATTAGTGGGAGAAGATCCATATCTCAAATGACTGTTCCCCATACAGTTATCATGATAATGATTGGTACATTACTAATTCATCCGGTGAAAAGTAAGGGAATATTAACAACCATTGGAGTTGCAGCTATATTAATATTGGCCTTGATCTTCATTGAATACATTGAATTAAAATTTTGTCGATTCGAATCTATTGTTTCTGGAAAAGCTGTAATAGTTATTGAAAATGGGGAAATTAATAAAAAAACTTACTCAAACTCCGGCTTACCGTGGATAAATTAGAAGCATTTCTTCGCCAATCAAGTATTACTACCGTTGCTGATGTTCAGTTTGCTACTTTAGAGGTCAATGGACAATTGGGATATATATTAAAAGAAGAGAAGCAGCCAGCAACAAAAGAGGACATCCAAAATCTTATTCAGCTAATACAAACTGGTCAACTAACTACTCAAACCAAGCAAGTTCCCGAAACATAGGAAAATATATTCATAGAGGTAGCAAACAAAGAGTAAGTTACTATGACAAAGTTTATGTAATGTGTCAATTAGATAGTAAGAATCTAAGGATTTTTAAGCAGAGTTGATATTCCTCCTCATAATGTAGTATTATTTTTTCGGCTTAAAATAGAACGTTTGTTTGATTGTGAAAAATATGGTAAATTGTATGTTAAGATCATCTCATTAGGGGGAGATAAAAATGACAGATGAAAATAGTAAAGTTATTAATAAATTTGGAGAATATGTTAAATGGATTGCTACATTGAAAGATATAGACAATACTGTTTGGGTTGCACCCATTTCCGAGGGAAAATGGTCTGTGAGTGAGATAGTTTCCCATATTAATAATTGGGATAACCATCTATCTCAGTGCGTCATTCCATCTGTAAAAAAAGGACAAGGAATGGAATTTCCGGATTTTGATTCCTTTAATAAAAGCGCATCTGAATATGCTAAATCAGGAATCACTCAAATAGATCTTATACATGAGGCTATTACCTCTAGGAAGGCTTTAGTTAATAAACTTTTACAAATGTCTAACACAGACTTAAGCAAGCCCCTGCTATCTAATGGAGTCAGTCATTGTCCCCATACAGGAGAGCCTTATACTCTCTTATACATCATTAAGGAATTCATCGAACACGACAATCATCATATACAACAAATAACAAATCACTTAAGCTAAGGACGGCTTTGAATAGTTCAATGCTGTTTTTGAATTTGAATTAAAAAACTTTTTGTTTCTTATCTTCCATAAGTATACAGACATCCACTAGTATATTATTTTTTTAGAGAGAAACGTTACCATGGTAGGTTCTTTTCCATCATATAAGTGGTCTTTCAAATTAAACCTACAGCTATCTACAACTTTTCATTAACTTAAAATAGTTTGAGTAGTATTTGTTTTACAACTACATTATCCAATCTTTTGGTAAAATATAGACAAGAATGATGAATGGAGGAGATACGATGAAACTAACTGTATATTTGGCTGGACAGATCCACGATAATTGGAGAGAGGAAGTAGAGAAAAAAGCAAAGGAAAGAAATCTCCCACTTGCATTTGTTGGACCCCAAACGAACCATGAACGATCCGATAATATTGGAGAAGACATTCTTGGGAAACAACCTGGAAATGTATATAAGGATGATGCAGCATCAGATATTAACAATTTCAGAACACAAGTGTTAATGCAGAAATCTGATATAGTAATCGCTTTATTCGGCGATAAGTATAAACAATGGAATACTGCGATGGATGCCAGTACAGCTATTGCGTTGAATAAACCTACTATTATTATCAGACATGAATCCTTAATTCATCCCTTGAAAGAGCTTTCGAATAAAGCAAATGTAACAGTTGAGACGATTGATCAAGCATTGGACGTTGTAGGTTATATTTTTGAATGAGCTTCCATGGGGGACAAATTGTCCCCTTTTTTTAGTAACCAACCCCACTCCTCTTCCATTAATAATTCCAAACAAATTAAATAGTTTTACAGAAAGGATGAACTAGCATAGTGCCTTATAAATCCCGAACGAAATCTACTGAACTATCGGTTTTAGAATTCTTAAACAAGCGAATGAAATTGTCTGATAAAAATAGAAATCACTATCTCAACTTAAAAAAGGGCTACGAAGGTGAATTAATGTTTGATCTACAGACAAACAAGCTTCAATGTGATTGTCTAATTATTAATGATTTACTCCTCCAAATGAATAGCACCACATTTCAGAATGACTCACTGATTTTAACACCCGAAATAATATTCCTTTTTGAAGTAAAAAACTTTGAAGGGGATTATTATTACGAGAAAGATAAGTTTTTTATGAAAAATAAATTTGAAGTCAATAATCCATTAACCCAATTGAAACGAAATGAATCCTTATTACGTCAACTCCTCCAAAACATAGGATTTAATATTCCCATTGTTGCATCAGTTGTTTTTATTAACCCTGAATTCACCTTATACCAAGCACCTCTTAACCTGCCGTTTATTTTCCCAACCCAATTGAATCGCTATTTGAATCAATTAGATAGAAATTCCACTCATTTAAATAATAAACACAAGATACTAGCTAATAAATTGATTTCATTGCATATGGAGGATTCTCCATATATGCAACTTCCACCTTATGATTATGATCAATTGCAAAAGGGAATCACTTGTGAAAAATGCCAATCATTCACTTTATCAATTGAAGGAATGAAAATTGTATGCGAAAAATGCGAACACAAAGAAGCGATTGCAGTTGGAGTTTTGCGCAGCGTGGAGGAATATAAGCTTCTTTTTCCAAATCGAAAAATCACTTCCAATGCCATTCATGAATGGTGCCAAATAATTGATTCGAAAAAAAGAGTAAAGAGGATTTTGGAGAAAAAATTTAAGATTACAAACGGACGTAGATGGTCCTACTATTATTAAAAATAGATTACTACTATTTAAGAGGTATTGCCCTTTTGAACCTTTAAAAGGACAAATGCCTTTTCTTTTTGCTTCCTTCTGTCCTTTTGTTCACTTCTAAAGGACAACTTGCTTCTCTTTTTGCTTCCTCTTGTCCTTTTGGTTCCTTCTAAAGGACAACTTGCTTCTCTTTTTGCTTCCTTCTGTCCTTTTGGGTCCTTCTAAAGGACAATTTGCTTCTCTTTTTGCTTCCTTCTGTCCTTTTGGGTCCTTCTAAAGGACAACTCGCTTCTCTTTTTGCTTCCTACTG
>NZ_JBYSWK010000078.1:0-15402 GCF_058781025.1 Heyndrickxia sp. FW510-T9
AGCGCCGATGGTAGTTGGGGGCTCTCCCCCTGCAAGAGTAGGACGTTGCCAGGCAAACAGAAAAAGTCACAGAACTTGCGTCTGTGGCTTTTTTATATGTTTAAATTAGGTTTAAAGTCTAATTTGCGAGATTACAGTAATAAATCACGAAAATATGACATAAATTCACTTGAATAAAACAAAAAAATATAATGATTATATTTTTTTTTCTAATAAAAATTGAAGAACTAAATATGGAGTTTTGGACAGAGCTAAGGATAAAAAATTCCTAATTAAAGGATAGTCATTCGAAGGTGTAGTTTTTATAAGTTCAGACCACCACTCTGTTTCATATCTAGCAATCATACTCAAATTATATAAAAGTAAATAATAAATGATTAATTCTGGTATCATTTCTAAATTGCTACTTTTTTTTGGAAGACAATATATATTTTTTTCTAAATGATATCGAAATGGAAGAGGTAACGGTTTCTCGTAAGTAAAGGTAATATACTCTTTTGTAGCCCCTAACCACTTAATAGATGATTTGCTTTTTATGTTTATAAATTCTTTAAATGATTCAAATGTTTTATGATAATAATCTAATACTATAATAGGTAATATATATGTATGATCACTTTTAAAAACGTGTATAGTGTTTGAAGAATAAAGAGTTTCAAAGCAATTATCAAGTTCAGGTAATTGAGTTAACAATTCTTTCATAATAAACTTCTCTCCGTCTAAATGTTCCACGTGAAACATTAGTTTAGAAAAATGAGTAAATAACCCTAGCTTCTGAACTTTGACTTCATCGAAAATAAATTGATATTGTTGCTTTTTCTTTTTCCGTGATGTAACACCATGGGCAAGAACAGATGTTGTATCGGGATAATATGGATCCACTGTTAAAAGACATCCCTTTATTAAATGAGCAAGACCATAAAAGAGAAGAACAGGCTTAATTGCAAGTGGGGCATTTTCTGCTTGGTTATAGTATAATTTTCCATGATCCAAATAATACATAAATGGATAGCAATTATCATACCCGCTTTTACTTGCGTCTAAAGTATTGGGTAAGTTTCTATAGCATCTCTTTAAAAAATCTTGAGTATAAATAGCAGATTGGAAATAATCTATTTGCTCCCATATTTTTATTTTTTCCAACTTTAGAACCTCCGAATTATTAGAAAAGTTGAACATATTAATATGTACTTGACAGTAGTTTATCCAATTGATAACCTACTAATAATATTTTTGGGTGCAGGAGGGAAAATTATGTGGGAAACAAAATTTGTTAAAGAGGGATTAACGTTTGATGATGTTTTATTAATACCAGCTAAATCCGAAGTATTACCAAAGGATGTAAGCCTAAAAGTTTCATTAACAGATACTTTACAATTAAATATGCCAATTATTAGTGCTGGGATGGATACTGTAACAGAAGCTGAAATGGCAATTTCTATGGCGAGACAAGGTGGACTTGGAATTATTCATAAAAATATGAGTATTGAACAACAAGCAGAACAAGTTGATAAAGTTAAACGTTCAGAAAGTGGCGTTATTACAGATCCTTTCTTTTTAACTCCTGAACATCAAGTATTTTCCGCAGAACATTTAATGGGTAAGTATCGTATTTCTGGTGTTCCTATTGTAAACAACGAAGAAGAACAAAAGCTAATCGGTATTATTACTAATCGCGACCTTCGGTTTATCCAAGACTTCTCTATTCCAATTTCAGATGTAATGACAAAAGAGAATCTTGTTACAGCTCCTGTTGGAACTACATTAAAAGATGCTGAGCAAATTCTCCAGAAACGTAAAATAGAAAAACTCCCTTTAGTAGATAATAATGGAGTACTAAAAGGGTTAATTACTATAAAAGATATTGAAAAGGTTATCGAGTTTCCGAATTCTTCAAAAGATAGCCATGGAAGGCTTCTAGTTGGTGCTGCGGTTGGAGTAACCAAGGATACTTTATTACGAGTAGAAAAACTTGTAAAAGCACATGTAGATGTTATTGTAATTGATACTGCGCATGGGCATTCTTTCGGTGTAATAAATACAGTTAAAGAAATTAGAAATGCTTATCCAAATCTAAATATTATTGCTGGAAATGTTGCAACACCAGAAGCTACTCGTGAACTATTTGAAGCTGGGGCGGATGTTGTTAAAGTAGGTATTGGGCCAGGCTCCATATGTACCACACGTGTAGTAGCAGGTGTCGGGGTTCCACAAATTACTGCTATTTACGATTGCGCTACAGAAGCGCGGAAACATGGAAAAGCTATCATTGCAGATGGTGGAATAAAGTATTCCGGAGATGTAGTAAAAGCATTAGCAGCTGGTGGTAATGCTGTAATGCTCGGAAGTTTATTAGCTGGAACAACGGAAAGTCCAGGAGAAACGGAAATTTTCCAAGGCCGGCGTTTTAAGGTGTACCGTGGAATGGGTTCCGTTTCGGCAATGGAACAAGGTTCGAAAGACCGTTACTTCCAAGAAGATGCAAAGAAATTTGTTCCTGAAGGTATTGAGGGAAGGGTTCCATATAAAGGATCCGTTCAGGATGTTATTTATCAGCTAATAGGTGGTTTACGCTCTGGGATGGGATATTGCGGATCAAAAGACTTGAAATCACTACGTGAAGAAGCACAATTTATTCGTATGACTGGAGCTGGTTTGAGAGAAAGTCATCCACATGATGTGCAAATAACAAAAGAGGCACCAAATTACTCAATGTCATAAAATAGTCACAATTTAGGGTATATACTATAAAATGGTAGGGTCCTTGTGTCTGGTAAACGGGATACTACCATTTTTTGTTTTACTTAGGTATATCCTCCGTCTACTCAATAGATTCGAACTATGTTACAATAACGAAAGTGTACAAATCATCGTGATGGAGGGTTATCAGTGAAAATTAAAAATAAATTTAAGAAATATATAGCCACCACAATGGCTTTAATAGTAATAATTAGTATGCTCCAATTACCAAAAAGCGCTTTTGCAGCTGATGATATATTAGATGTACATGCCAATGGAGCTATCGCAATCGAAGCAAGTACTGGAAAAGTACTCTATGAAAAAAATGCGGATACTGCACTAGGTATTGCATCCATGACAAAAATGATGACTGAGTATATTTTATTAGAATCTATTAAAAAAGGAAAAGTAAAATGGGATCAAGAATATACACCGAGTGATTATGTTGTTAAAATATCCCACGATACAACTCTATCAAATGTTCCATTAAGAAAAGACATGAAATACAAGATTATTGATCTTTATCATGCAATGGCAATATACTCAGCGAATGCAGCGACAATTGCCATCGCTGAAACGATTGCAGGTTCTGAAACGAATTTTGTAAAGATGATGAATGATAAAGCAAAAGAACTTGGGTTAAAGGATTATAAGTTTGTAAATTGTAGTGGCTTAAACAACTCGGATTTACAAGGTATGTATCCTAAAAAATATGGTGGACCGAAAGACGAAAATGTGATGTCTGCAAGAGCAACGGCAAAACTTGCTTTTCATTTAGTAAATGATTATCCAGAAATGTTGAAAACATCGAGCATTCCTAAAATGGTCTTTCATGCTGGACCTGGTGAGGATATTAAAATGGATAACTGGAACTGGATGCTTCCTACATTAATATATGGTTCTAAAGACAATGGAGTCGATGGTTTGAAAACAGGTACCACTGATTTTGCTGGTTCTTGTTTTACAGGAACAGCTATGCGTAATGGGATGCGAGTAATTACGGTTGTGATGAATGCAACAAATGCTAAAGGACAAAGTGTAAAAACTGCAAGATTTGATGAAACTAAAAAAATGATGGATTATGCTTTTAGTAATTTTTCAGTAAAAGAAGTGTATCCTAAAAACTATGAAATTAGTAAACATAAAACCTTACCAGTGTTAAAAGGTAAGGAAAAAAATGTAAAAATCCTTACAACAGCACCACTTCACTTGGTTGTTAAAAATGGTGATGAGAAGGCTTATAAACCTGTCTTAGTTTTAGATAAGAATAAGCTTGATAAAGATGGTAACCTTGTTGCACCTGTGAAAAAGGGTGAGGTTGTTGGAAAGCTAGTAGCACAATATAGTGGATCTAAAGATTTTGGTTATTTATACGGTCAAAAATCAGCAAATGTTGATGTTGTAGCGGCAAATAATGTTGATAAAGCAAATTGGTTTGTTTTAATGATGAGAGGAATTGGACATTTTTTCGCTAATATTTGGAGTGGAGTAACATCTACTGTAAAAGGCTGGTTCTAGAGAGATATTATACAAGAAAAGTATTTTTGAACACCTTCTTGACAAGGTGTTCTTTTTAATGTTTATTAATCATAGGAACTTAATAGGATTTTCACTTTTTAAGAAAAAGGGGTAAAAGTCATGAGAACAGGAACGGATAGAGTAAAACGTGGCATGGCAGAAATGCAAAAGGGCGGCGTTATTATGGATGTTATAAATGCCGAACAAGCAAAAATTGCAGAAGATGCTGGTGCAGTTGCAGTTATGGCACTTGAACGTGTTCCTTCGGATATTCGTAAGGCTGGTGGAGTAGCTAGAATGGCAGACCCACGTATTGTAGAAGAGGTAATGGGTGCGGTTACGATTCCTGTAATGGCAAAAGCTAGGATTGGTCATATTGTTGAAGCAAGGGTTCTTGAGGCGATGGGTGTTGACTATATTGATGAAAGTGAAGTATTAACACCTGCAGATGAAGAATTTCATTTGAATAAAAAGGATTATACGGTTCCATTTGTTTGCGGGTGCCGTGATCTTGGAGAAGCTGCAAGGCGTATCGGTGAAGGTGCTTCTATGCTACGTACAAAAGGAGAGCCAGGCACAGGTAATATTGTAGAGGCAGTAAGACATATAAGAAAAGTAAATGCACAAGTTAGAAAAGTAATTAGTATGAATGAAGATGAATTAATGACAGAAGCAAAACTACTAGGCGCTCCTTATGAAGTATTGCTTGAAATTAAAAAACATGGTGGTCTTCCTGTTGTAAACTTTGCAGCTGGTGGAGTTGCAACACCAGCAGATGCAGCACTTATGATGCAATTAGGTGCTGACGGAGTTTTTGTTGGATCTGGGATTTTTAAATCAGAAAACCCTGCAAAATTCGCAAAAGCAATAGTAGAAGCTACAACGCATTATCAAGATTATGAACTTATTGCCAATATTTCTAAAAATCTTGGAACGGCGATGAAGGGAATTGAAATATCTTCATTATCACCAGAATCTCGTATGCAAGACCGAGGCTGGTAAGGAGAATCGTTATAATGACTAAAATCGGTGTACTTGGCCTCCAAGGGGCTGTTAGAGAGCATGTTAACGCAATTGAAAACTGTGGTGCTACAGCGGTTGTAGTAAAGCAAAAAGAACAACTAGAAGAACTGGATGGATTAATTCTACCTGGTGGAGAAAGTACGACGATGCGAAAGCTCATTGACAAGTATGATTTTTTAGATGGGTTGAAAAATTTCGCCAAGCAGGGTAAACCAATGTTCGGTACATGTGCAGGATTAATTTTGCTAGCTAAGTCCATTGTTGGTTATGATCAGCCACATATCGGAGTATTGGATGTTAAAGTGGAGAGAAATTCTTTTGGCCGCCAAAAGGAAAGCTTTGAAACAGATTTAGATATTGCGGGGGTAGCAGATGAATTTCCCGCAGTATTTATCCGTGCTCCGCATATTGTTGAGGCTGGAGAAAATGTTGAAGTACTGGCCAAACATGAAGGTAAAATAGTTGCTGCACGCGAAGGTCAATTTCTCGGTTGTTCTTTCCATCCTGAATTAACAGATGATGATAGGCTAACAAATTATTTTGTTGAGATGGTAAAAAAATCAATAGAAAATGCATAAAAGCAGTTGCATTTAGGTAAAATTTATAGTAAATTATCATTTAATATTAACAAATAGCATTATTAAAAATCATTGACAGGAAATAGTAACAAGTTATTCTTTTCTAAGAGAGTCGGTGGCTGGTGTAAACCGATAAAGAAAATTTGTGAATCCATCCTTGAGTGAAGTACTGAAAGTTTTAGGCTAGTAAGTACTTTCGGGTAAAACCGTTATCGATTGAAGTGGAAAGCAAGATTGTTTGCTTTCAATTTGGGTGGCAACGCGGGTAACTCTCGTCCCTTTAGGGGACGGGAGTTTTTTGTTTTTATTAAGTAAAGGAGGAAAATTTCATGCTGGATATTAAATATTTAAGAGCCAATTTTGAAGAGGTAAAGGAAAAATTACAGCATCGCGGTGAAGATTTAACCGATTTTGATAAGTTTGAGGAATTAGATACAAAAAGACGAGAATTAATTGTAGTTACAGAGGATTTAAAGAGCAAGCGAAATGAAGTAAGTCAAAAAATAGCACAAATGAAAAGGGAAAAACAAAATGCAGATAATCTCATTGTTGAAATGCGTGAGGTTGGGGAAAAAATAAAACAATTTGATGATGAGTTGCGTCAAATTGAAGATACATTGGATCGCATTCTTATGTCTATTCCAAATATTCCTCATGAGAGTACTCCAATTGGCGAATCAGAAGATGACAACGTTGAAATTCGCAGGTGGGGAGATGTTAGAAGTTTCGACTTTGAAGCTAAACCACATTGGGATATAGCTACAGATTTAAATATAGTGGATTTTGAGCGTGCAGCAAAAGTAACAGGTAGCCGTTTCGTATTTTATAAAGGGTTAGGTGCTAGATTAGAACGTGCTTTATGGAACTTTATGATAGATCTTCACGTAGAGGAACATGGTTATGAAGAGATATTGCCGCCATACCTAGTGAATCGTACAAGTATGACAGGTACTGGACAACTTCCAAAATTTGAAGAAGATGCATTTTTAGTAGAAAGTGAAGATTACTTTCTTATTCCAACAGCGGAAGTTCCAGTAACTAATTTTCATCGAGATGAAATCTTGACTGGAGATCAACTTCCTATTAGCTATGCGGCATTCAGTGCATGTTTCCGTTCTGAAGCAGGTTCAGCTGGACGTGATACTAGAGGCCTCATCCGTCAACATCAATTTAATAAGGTTGAGCTAGTGAAATTTGTAAAGCCAGAGGATTCTTATGAAGAACTTGAGAAATTAACAGGAAATGCCGAGAAAGTGCTTCAATTACTTGGATTACCATACCGTGTTTTAAGTATGTGTACAGCAGATCTAGGGTTTACAGCTGCTAAAAAATACGATATTGAAGTATGGATCCCAAGCTACAATGCTTATCGCGAGATTTCTTCTTGCAGTAACTTTGAGGCATTTCAAGCTCGTAGGGCAAATATTCGTTTCCGAAGGGAATTAAATGCAAAGCCTGAGCATGTTCATACTCTAAATGGATCAGGATTAGCAATCGGACGTACAGTTGCGGCTATTTTAGAGAACTTCCAACAAGAGGATGGAAGTGTAGTAATTCCAGAAGTGTTACGTCCATATATGAGAAATGTGGATGTTATTAAAACAAAATAATTTTTCGTGATTTTTTACTTCAAACCGCTTTATGCGTACATGTTCTCTAAGTTTTCTCTCGCTAAAACGGTTCACGTGTACGCATAGGGCGAATAATATTAATACAATCCATTTTGCTAATGGAGAAGTGTAATAAAAAAACAATTAATAAATTGTGTTGACAAGTTGATTATTATTTGTTATATTATTACTTGTCGATACGGAGGAATACCCAAGTCCGGCTGAAGGGATCGGTCTTGAAAACCGACAGGCGGGTTAAACCGCGCGGGGGTTCGAATCCCTCTTCCTCCGCCATATTGTACAATAAAACACGCATAGTTTATTGGAGATTTTAAAATCCGTTACTTTTGTAACGGATTTTTTGTTTTAAATAGATGAGAGTGCTTAAAAGAAGTCGCCATAATGGCGACTTCTTTTTTAGAAAGTCTAAAATTATTTCTTTAGCAATTGAGTTTGCTTAAGAAAATAGCTTATTCTTTCAATAATTGGTTCAACACTTGTTTCATCACTAATTAAATCATAATCATTAATATTAAGACGAAGGACAGGGCAAGCGTTAAAAGAATTGATCCAGTCTTCATAGCGATTATGCATCTCGATCCAATATTCAATTGGTGTCTTTTGTTCCATTGGTCGACCACGTCTTTGAATTCTTTCCAAAACATCTTCAATAGAGCCATCTAAATAAATTAATAAGTCCGGATGTGGAAAATAAGGTGTCATCACCATTGCATCAAATAAATTTTTATAAGTTTCATAATCAACCTCAGACATATTCCCTTTTTCATAATGCATTTTGGCGAATATTCCAGTGTCTTCATAAATAGAACGATCTTGAATAAAGCCCCCACCATATTCAAAAATTCTCTTTTGTTCTTTAAACCGCTCTCCCAAAAAATAGATTTGCAAATGAAAGCTCCATCTTTTAAAGTCGTTATAAAACTTATCTAGGTATGGGTTGGAATCTACCTTTTCAAAAGATGTACGGAAGCCTAATGCATTAGCTAATGTATTGGTCATCGTTGATTTTCCTACTCCTACAGTACCTGCGATTGTGATGACTGTATTATTAGGAATTCCATATTTATTGCGAAGTTCCATAACAATGTGCCCCTTTTTGTAAAGTTAAGGATAATTGATCCATAATATATTGAAGATCACCTTCGTATTGGATAAAATCTAAATCGTCTCCATTAAATCGCAAAACAGGGATGTTAGGATGAGTACGTTCAAAGTTATCCATAAAAAGGTCATAGTCTGCTGATAATTGTTTTAAGTAATCTGTACTTATATTTTTTTCGAATTCTCTGTCTCTCATTTTTATTCTCTTCATGACAGTATCTAAACTAGCATTTAAGTATATAACTACATTAGGCTGAGGCATGTCCTTCGTTAAAATGTTATAGATTTGCAAATATTTTTGATATTGTTCTTCTTTTAATGTTCGTCTCGCAAATATAAGGTTTTTAAATATATGATAATCAGACACAACTGGCTTATTTTCTTGGAGATAATGAATGTGTATATCCTCAAGCTGTTTGTAGCGATTGCAAAGGAAAAACATCTCTAATTGGAAACTCCATTCCTCGATATTATCGTAGAACTTTTCAAGAAATGGGTTCTCATCAACAATTTCTTTTAACAAATGATAACGAAAGTGAGAAGAAATTGCTTTTGCTAGAGAGGTTTTTCCAATACCAATTGGTCCTTCAACCGTAATAAACGGTAGAGTTTCCATGTATTGTCCTCCTCAAGTCTTTTTCCAATGTCCGTTCATGGAAAAATGATGAAACATATAAAAACAAACTAATACATATTTTAGCACATGTTACATTAGTGTGGTACGGAATATAATTCTAAATGAGAAAAGCGGGAGTCTTGCTAATCCGCTGCTGATAGACGTTGGAGATAGACAGAACAAAACCCCCTTTTAATGAATAAGGGGGTTCTTCGAGTTATTTTTTTTCAACATTAAAATTTTCTACAATTAAAAGCCAATTTTGTGGAAAGGATAATCCGAGTTTCCAATAGCTCATGCCTCGTAGATTTAATTCTTCTAGAAGGTTAAATTTCGCTTGAATCGATCTTGCATCTTCAAACCAAACCTTATGTTTTTTGCCAGAGTCATCAACATAGTCTATATTCGGTGCTTGCGACTCAAAATCATAGTTAATTGAGACGTTGTGATTAGCGGCAATTTGAATAGCTTGCTGGGGACTTATTGCCTTGGCAATATCTTTACCAGGAGTAAAAGGAAGTGTCCAATCATAACCATATAAATTTTGTCCCATTAATATTTTTTTGGAAGGCATTTCGGTTATAGCGTACTCTAACACCTTCCTGACAGGGTTAATAGGTGATACTGCCATTGGGGGTCCACCACTATATCCCCATTCATATGTCATGATAACAACAAAATCTACAATTTCACCATGCGCTTTATATTCATGTGCTTCATACCATTTACCTTTCTGGTCAGCGCTAGTTTTTGGAGCTAATGCAGTGGACAAAAACCATCCTTCCTTAGAAAATCGATCTTTAGCTTTGCGTAAAAATCGATTATAGGCTTCTTTGTCTTGTGGTCGCAAATATTCAAAGTCTATATGAATATCACGAAAACCATATTTTTTTGCTGTAGAAACAATATTGTTTAAAAATGTATTTTGTATGGCTTGATCCGTTAATAGGATCCTCCCTAACTCATCGCTGAATTGCCCTTGTTCTTGATTATTTATAGCCATAACTAAGACATTTCGGTTTTTTTTTGCGATATCAGGTAAATTCCCTAAAGGAGGTTCTATTAATGATCCATTGCGATTTACCCGAAATGCAAAAGGGGATAAATAGGTTAAGTATGGAGCTGCCTCCCTTGAGCTATTTTCTAATGCTGTTGAAACTGTATTACCAAATGGTTCGACATAAGCATTAAATTCTGCATTCACTTTTCTTTGCTGAGGTATATATAGTCTCATTCCGATCTGCAATGGTTGGTTAGCAGAAATTCCATTTATCCTTGTAAGTTCAGCAGCTGTTGTGTGAAATTTGCGGGCAATGGAAAATAAACTATCACCACGCTGCACCCAATAAAAGCTTCCTACAATAGGAATAACAATTGCCTGCCCGACTACTAAACGGTCTGGATTTGGCAGTTCATTAGCGGAAATCAGCTCACTGCTCGATACTTGATAGAATCTAGCAATTCCTTCTAGCGTTTCATTTGATCTTACAACATGTATTTGCATTTAAATCCCTCCTTTTATGTTGAATTTAATTATGTGTAAAATCAGTTTTTATCTCCCTTAAACATTCTATGTCTACTAAGAAAAATAATGTTATATTTATCAGATTTACACCTGTATTCCTTCGATTTATTCTGCCTTTAAGTTATAATGAGCAAAGAATATGAAAATACGGGGTTTAAGCTATGAATTTGGCTACAGTTATGGATGATACACACTTTATGCAGCTTGCATTGCAAGAAGCAAGGAAGGCTGCAGAAATTAATGAAGTTCCGATTGGTGCAGTTATTGTTATTGATAATAAAATAGTGGCATCCGCTCACAACCTTCGGGAATCAACTCAGAATGCCACAACTCATGCGGAATTGTTGGCGATTCAAAATGCATGTAACAATCTTGGTTCTTGGCGACTTGAGAATGCCGTTTTGTACGTTACATTAGAACCTTGTCCTATGTGCAGTGGGGCAATAATTCTTTCACGAATAAAAAGGGTTGTATTTGGGGCTCATGATCCTAAAGCTGGGTGTGCAGGCAGCTTAATGAATTTATTGGACGACAAAAGGTTTAACCATCAATGTGAAGTAACCAGTGGTGTATTAGAAAAGGAATGTAGTGAAATATTAAGTGAGTTTTTCCGTCAAATTCGCCATAAAAAAAAGCAAGAAAAGCTGGGTGGTAGTCCCGCCAATAATTAACAACCTTATATCCGTTGATTTTTTCTTAAAACACTTGTATACTAAATCTAGCGTTATTTTTAACGCAACTAAATATGGTATCAATTTTGCCGTGCTAGGTGGGGAGGTAGCGGTGCCCTGTACCCGCAATCCGCTCTAGCGGGACTGAATCCCTTCTTGAGGCTAGTTTCCTGTAGGGTCTGCCTTAAGTAAGTGGTGTTGACGCTTGGGTCCTGCGCAATGGAAATCCATGAACCATGTCAGATCCGGAAGGAAGCAGCATTAAGTGGACTCTTCCATGTGCCGCAGGGCAGCCTGAGCCGAGCTAACTGCTTAAGTAACGCTTATGGGAGCTAGTCGAAGGAAGGTGCACGGCAGTTAACCTTACATATATAACTCATCCAAATAGGATGGGTTTTTTGTATTAATACAAATAAGTTTTTCCTTATAAATGTGAAAATAAAAAGGTATAAGGTATAATATTAAAAAAGTGATATTATTTGAAGATAAATGGATATTAAAAAATATTAAAAAGAAGGTGGGGGGGATATGGCGTACCAAGCATTATATAGAGTGTGGCGTCCGCAATCATTTGAGGATGTAGCGGGACAAGAGCATGTAATGAAAACACTTCAAAATGCCCTCCTGCAGCAAAAAATCTCGCACGCTTATTTATTTTCGGGCCCAAGAGGGACAGGAAAAACAAGTGCAGCAAAAATATTGGCAAAAGCAATCAATTGCGAAAAGGCTCCGATAGCTGAACCGTGTAATGAGTGTGCAGCTTGTTTGGGTATTACAGATGGATCTATTCCAGATGTTATTGAAATAGATGCAGCATCCAATAATGGGGTCGAGGAAATTCGTGATATACGAGATAAAGTGAAATTTGCTCCGAACGCTGTGCCATATAAGGTCTATATTATTGATGAGGTTCATATGCTTTCCATTGGAGCATTTAATGCCCTATTAAAAACATTAGAAGAGCCTCCTCGGCATGTAATTTTTATTTTGGCAACTACTGAACCACATAAGATACCTTTAACGATAATATCTAGATGTCAACGCTTTGATTTTAAAAGAATTACTGCCAAAGATATTATCAAAAGAATGGTGCATGTTGCAAACGGATCTGGGATACAATTTGAGGAAAAAGCATTTGAAATAATTGCACAAGCTGCAGATGGTGGACTTAGGGATGCGTTGAGTCTATTGGATCAAGCCGTTTCATTTAGTGATGAAGTAATTACAGTGAACGATGCTTTAACGGTTACTGGAGCGATTTCTCAGGAATATTTAAACCAATTGGCTAGGTCAATCCATGAAAATAATGTATCTATCGCATTGCAGACTCTTGAAGATCTTTTATATCAAGGAAAAGATCCAACAAGATTTATCGAAGATCTGATTCTTTATTTTCGAGATATGCTTTTATATAAAACTGCACCAAATCTTGAAGAATCTATAGAGCGTGTGATGGTTGATAGTGATTTCCAAAATCTTTCGAAAGAAATAACAACTGAGCAAATTTATGAATATATTGATATATTAAATAAAACACAGCAAGAAATGAAGTTTTCCAATATACCAAAAATGTATATTGAAGTAGCCTTAATACGTTTATGTGAAACAAAAGCTGCAGTTGTTCATAATAGTGATGATATTCAAAATTTGCTTGGTAAAATTGAAAGGCTCGAAAAAGAAATAAGGAGCCTTAAGGAACATGGTGTGACCGTTTCTCAAGAGGAAAAGCCACAAGCTGCAAAGAAAGTTCCACGAACTGGGAAAGGTTATAAAGTACAGACGGGTAGAATTCATGATATATTAAAAGGAGCAACAAAACAGAATTTACAACTCATTAAAAGTCGCTGGGGAGATATGCTGGAAATGCTAAATAATCGTCAAATGCGTTCCCAGGCGGCACTGCTGAATGAGGCAGAACCTGTTGCAGCTTCGAATACTGCTTTCGTTTTAAAATTTAAATATGAAATCCACTGTCAAATGGCAATGGAAAACAATAAATTTTTAGAAGCTATTTCTTCCATTTTAGAAGAGGTAGCAGGTGTGCATTACCAAGTAGCGGGTATTCCTGAAAATCAATGGAATGAAGTTCGGGAAGACTTTTTAAAAAATAATAATATGGATTCACCTCAAAACGGAAATGATGAGGAAAATGATGACCCATTTATTGAAGAAGCGAAAAAATTAGTAGGTAATGATTTAATTGAAATAAAGGATTAAAAATTTGGAGGATGATGAAAATGCGTGGAATGGGTAATATGCAAAATATGATGAAACAAATGCAAAAAATGCAAAAGAAAATGGCGGAAGCACAAGAAGAGTTAGGCGAAAAGCGTATTGAAGGTACAGCTGGTGGGGGAATGGTTTCAGTAATTGTTTCCGGGCATAAGGAAGTTTTAGAAGTAAATATTAAGGAAGAGGTCGTAGACCCAGAAGATATTGAAATGCTACAAGATTTAGTTTTGGCAGCGACAAATGATGCATTGAAAAAAGCAGATGAACTAACGAATCAAACAATGGGTCAATTTACAAAAGGAATGAATTTACCAGGATTTTAAGGGGAAAATAAAATGCATTATCCTGAACCGATTACAAAGCTCATGGATAGCTTCATGAAACTGCCAGGAATTGGCCCTAAGACGGCGGCAAGACTGGCGTTTTTTGTGTTAAACATGAAAGAAGATGTAGTGCTGGATTTCGCAAAGGCACTTGTGAATGCTAAAAGAAATTTAGGTTATTGTTCAGTCTGTGGTCACATTACGGATCAAGATCCATGTTATATTTGTACAGATCAAAGAAGGGACAAAAGTATTATTTGTGTAGTACAAGATCCTAAAGATGTAATAGCAATGGAAAAAATGAAGGAATTTAACGGATTATACCATGTTTTACATGGGGCCATATCCCCGATGGAGGGAATTGGTCCAGAGGATATTAATGTTCCTGATTTATTAAAAAGACTTCAGGATGAAGTAGTTCAAGAAGTAATACTGGCTACAAATCCAAATATTGAAGGAGAAGCAACCGCCATGTATATCTCCAGGTTACTGAAACCATCTGGGATAAAAATTACACGTATTGCCCATGGTTTACCTGTAGGTGGAGATTTAGAATATGCGGATGAAGTGACATTATCTAAGGCACTTGAGGGAAGAAGAGAAGTATAAGTGGGGTGATTTTCTTGTTTGGACGTAAACAAAAGTTACAGGAAGAATATGATCAAAAACTTATTAATTTAATGTCTACAGCAAGGAAAGATTGGATAAACCAAAAATCCTTGGTTGATATGAGTTTTGAATTTGATGAGGAACTTAATTACTATAAGATGACCGCTGAAGCAAAATACTTCTTTCTATTCCGAGAAGCAAGAGAAAGAAATATAAGAATAAAAATATAAAATTCCAGGACTATTTTCTACATAAATGTTCTTTTTGGACAATCTGTTCATAAAATGAATAGTATTAAACATGTAGAAATAAGGAGTGGAAAATTTTGATTCCTGTCATAGTAATATCCATTATTATTTTATTCATTTTGTTATTGTTAGCTGCAGGAACACTAGGAAAGCCAATTAAATGGTTTGGCCAATTGTTTATCAAGTTTATTATTGGTGCAGTATTCTTGTTCTTTTTAAATTCAATTGGAAGTCACTATGGCATCCATGTTCCCATCAATATTATTACGACTGCAATATCTGGTTTATTAGGAATACCTGGTGTAATTGGACTTACCATTATACAGACATGGATTCTTCATTAAAAATTCCTCTTATGAGGAATTTTTAATGTTTTATATTGACTTAGAACATAGTAGGTGATAAGATATTAAACGTCGCTGAAATATTTCAATCAAATATCGATCAAAAAAGTGTTTGACAAGGAATAATAGACGTGATATTATATAAAAGTTGCTTAGTTAAAAACAACAATTGATCTTTGAAAACTAAACAGAACGAAACGTCAATGTTTTAAATTATATGAGCTATATCAAACATCTTTTTGGA
>NZ_JBYSWK010000079.1:0-15300 GCF_058781025.1 Heyndrickxia sp. FW510-T9
GGAAGTTAAGCTTCTCAGCGCCGATGGTAGTTGGGGGCTCTCCCCCTGCAAGAGTAGGACATTGCCAGGCAAACAGAAAAAGCCACAGAACTTACGTCTGTGGCTTTTTTTATATGTTCAAATTAGGTCTAGAGTCACGTTTCGCGAGATTAAACGCTAAATTCGCGAGATTAGCTGCCGTTTTCACGAGATTACAGTCAAAAATCACGAGGTTATTCCAAAGATTCACGAGAATAATTTTTTTACCCGCAAAAAAAGGAGGAAAAAACAGACATTTATCGAATATTGACAGTATTTTATTAAAGGAGATGACAAAATTGATAGCGAAAGAAAGAGGAGTACCAATTAAACTGCAAAAATTGGAGATTTTATTGAGAAGATTACCTTATTCGCATCCCAAAATGACAATAATTAAAGAAGAATATCTTAAATCAAAGGCTGGCTATCTAGGTGAGAAATCATTAGATTACTATTTGAGTTTTCTCCCAGACAAACAATATTATATTTTCCACTACCTTCGACTTCCTTATCAAAACTATCACTTTCAGATGGACACACTAATTCTATCCCCATTTTTTATTACAATCCTTGAAGTGAAAAATATCAATGGAACCATTACATTCGATTATAATTTTAATCAGTTAAGAAGAACAAAAAACGGGTTAGAACAAGCATTTCAGGATCCCGTTTCGCAAGTTAATAGGCATCAATATCAGTTGAAGAACTTGCTGCAAACAAGCAAATTTCCAAGTATACCAATGATACCTCAAGTCATAATAAGTAATCCCTCCACCTTAATAAAAACAGAGGGACAATCCAAACATCCCTCTACCAATATTACTCAAAGTGCTGGTCTTTTACAGCAAATCGAAAACCTATCAAAAGTGTACAGAAAAGAAGTATTAGTTAAAAGTCAACTAACTAAACTGGTTAGATTCCTCTTTAAAAAACATACCCCTGAAGAATATGATCCTTTTAAGCAATTTGAAATTAATAAAAACGAGGTCCTGCGAGGAGTGCACTGTCCTAATTGTCGCAAAATCCCCATGTTGAGATGTCATGGAAAATGGGTTTGCCCACCCTGCCAATTCTCATCTAAAACCGCACACATAGAATCTTTAATAGATTTTGCTGTTCTTTTCAGTACAAAGGATATTTCAAATAAGGAAGTAAGGGATTTTCTACAAATACCTTCTCAAACAATGGCGACGAACATTCTGCAATCCATGAATCTTCCATCTACGGGAAATGGAAGATCGAAAATATATCATCTCCACGAAATTATAGACACTCTCATAAATAATTAAACCTTTCTTCATAATCCACTGTTTAAAATATTATTTAAACACTATAATAAGAATATTAATAATGAACATATATTAGAAAGGAATTTAGAGGAATGTCTTCTAACTCCAAAAAACAATTCGAAGTCCAAGAAAACGAATCAATAGAAAGCTGTTTACAACGAATGGAACAAGAAGGATATCGCCCTGTAAGAAGGATCGAAAAACCTATTTTTAAAGAAGTTTCCCAAAATGGAAAGGTAGATTACGAGCCAGCTGGTAGAAAAATAATCTTCGAAGGACGAAAAATTGACTAAAATCCGAACGTTGTAATGATATTAAACGTCAATGTTCGATTATTGTGTTGACTCTCATTTCATAACCTGTTAAGATGTAAGTGACAAAATGAATAGTATAGTACCTCATATATAATGGGAATATGGCCCATACGTCTCTACCCAGACACCGTAAATGTTTGGACTATGAGGGAAAGTGGATATATTGGGGATTTTTTATTTATTTCAGCTTTTTTTGATCCGGTTTTATCACCCAGATAAACTGCTTTCTCTCATATTTGAGGGAGCAGTTTACCTGGGTTTTTATTTTATAATAAAGGCGGTTTAGACCATGACCATTGAAGTCGGAGTAATCATGGGAAGTACATCAGATTGGGATACGATGAAATTCGCATGTGATATTTTAGAAGAATTAAAGATTCCTTTTGAAAAGAAAGTAGTATCAGCACATAGAACACCTGATTTGATGTTTGAATATGCCGAGAGTGCTAGAAAGAGAGGCATAAAGGTCATTATTGCAGGTGCTGGAGGTGCAGCCCATTTGCCGGGAATGGTTGCAGCAAAAACAACGCTTCCCGTAATTGGCGTACCTGTTCAATCAAAAGCATTAAATGGCCTGGACTCCTTACTATCTATCGTCCAAATGCCTGGTGGCGTGCCAGTTGCAACAGTGGCCATAGGGAAAGCAGGAGCAACGAATGCGGGACTGTTGGCAGCCCAAATATTATCAACAAATAATGAAACAGTCGCTATAAGATTAGAAGAAAGACGGGAAGCACTAAAAAAACAAGTAATCGAAAGCAGTGATCAACTTGGATAATCCAATTATACAACCAGGAAAAACAATTGGAATTATAGGCGGTGGCCAGCTTGGGAGAATGATGGCACTAGCTGCAAAAGAAGCTGGATATAAAATCGCAGTGCTTGACCCTACCCCCAATTCTCCATGCGGACAGGTCGCAGATATAGAAATTACTGCAGCATATGATGATAAACAAGCATTACTGCAATTAGCGCAAAATAGTGATGTGATCACTTTTGAATTTGAAAATATTGATTATGATGCACTAAGGTGGTTAACTGAAATAGCGTACGTTCCACAAGGTGCAGAAATCATTAGAATTACACAGGACCGGATTTTGGAAAAAAACGCTTTAGATCATTCTGGTGTGAAAGTGGCACCATATTGGGTGATCGAAACAGTGGAGGACCTTCAAAATGGAGCTGAACAGCTTGGATTCCCTTGTGTATTGAAAACAGCTCGCGGTGGTTACGATGGAAAAGGTCAATTTGTTTTGAAAAATGAAGATGATATAAACGAGGCATCTCCATTACTTCAACACGGAAATTGTGTGCTAGAGTCATGGGTTCCTTTTGAAAAAGAAGTTTCTGTCATTGTCACAAGAAATGTTTCTGGTGAAATGAAATGCTTCCCAATTGGTGAGAATATTCATGTGAACAATATTTTGCATGAAACGATTGTTCCTGCCAGAACAACGGAAGAAGTAATGAAAAATGCTTATACATTAGCGACAAAAATAGCAGATTACTTAGACCTAGTAGGTACTTTGGCTGTTGAAATGTTTTTAACTCGTGATGGGGAATTATTTGTTAATGAACTAGCACCAAGACCTCATAATTCTGGACATTATTCCATTGAAGCTTGTGGAATTTCTCAATTTGCTCAGCATATTCGGGCGATTTGTAATTGGCCATTAAGAGAGCCACAGCTATTAAGTCCAGTGATTATGGTAAATATTTTAGGGCAGCATGTTGAGAAGGTGTTGGAGCAAATCCCGCAGCACCCAAAATGGTCCATTCATCTATATGGGAAAGAAGAACCTAAGTATCAGAGAAAAATGGGGCATATGACGGTTTTAACAGATGATATAGAAAACACATTGTTGGAACTCGTGCAAAGTAATATATGGAATTAGAATCGGAGGAAAACATTCATGATCGAACGTTATACAAGACCAGAAATGGGCGCAATTTGGACAGAGGAAAATCGTTTTCAAGCTTGGCTGGAAGTAGAAATTTTAGCATGTGAGGCATGGGCAGAGCTTGGCGATATACCAAAAGAAGATGTCCAAAAAATACGTGATAACGCAACCTTCAAGGTGGAGCGAATTAAGGAAATTGAGGAAGAAACGAGACATGACGTTGTTGCATTTACAAGAGCCGTTTCGGAATCACTTGGAGAAGAAAGAAAATGGGTTCATTATGGTTTAACGTCTACCGATGTTGTGGATACAGCCCTTTCCTATATATTGAAACAAGCAAATGAAATTATCTTAAGAGACCTTGAAAACTTTATTGAAATATTAAAAGAAAAAGCGAAAGAAAATAAGTATACCGTCATGATGGGAAGAACCCATGGAGTTCATGCTGAACCAACTACATTCGGATTAAAAATGGCTCTTTGGTACGAAGAAATGAAACGCAATTTGGAACGCTTTAAAGATGCTGCTGCGGGAGTGGAGTTTGGAAAGATCTCAGGAGCAGTAGGTACTTATGCTAATATCGATCCATTTGTTGAAAAATATGTTTGTGAAAAATTAGGATTGCAGCCTGCACCAATTTCAACGCAAACATTACAACGTGATCGCCATGCACATTACATGGCAGCCATTGCATTAATTGCAACTTCTATCGAAAAATTTGCAGTAGAGGTTCGTGGGCTACAAAAGAGTGAAACACGTGAAGTAGAAGAATTTTTTGCAAAAGGCCAAAAAGGTTCATCTGCTATGCCACATAAACGTAATCCAATTGGTTCAGAAAATATGACTGGATTGGCAAGAGTAATACGCGGTTATATGTTAACATCATACGAAAATGTTCCGCTTTGGCATGAAAGAGATATTTCTCATTCTTCAGCAGAGCGTATCATCCTTCCAGATGCAACCATTGCATTAAACTATATGCTTAATCGCTTTGGTAATATTGTGAAAAACTTAACGGTTTTCCCAGAAAACATGAAGCGAAATATGGATCGTACTTTAGGGTTAATCTACTCACAACGAGTATTATTAGCACTAATTGATAAAGGAATGGTCCGTGAAGCAGCATATGATACGGTTCAACCAAAGGCAATGGAGGCTTGGGAGAAACAAGTACCATTTAAACAATTAATCGAAGCAGATCCAACCATTCAAAGCAAATTAACCCAAGAAGAAATTGATGATTGCTTCGACTATAACTATCATTTAAAAAATGTAGACACCATATTTGAAAGACTAGGTTTGAATTAAATGGATAAAAGTTTGTTCGGAAGAGAAAATTCTTCTGAACAAACTTAATAAAAGGAAAAGAAGAATAAGTTTAATCTATGTCTAGCTACAGCGCCTATCGGCTAGCGGATTTCTACGTCTCCTCCCTACGATAAGTCAACATCAGCTCGTGAACTACCGAGCACGGTTTCCTTTATCTCAGTCGAAGACTACGAAATCCGTACGCCGATGAGCAAGGCGCTTCCGCATTTCTAATCAACTGGTGAGGTGTAAATTCATGGAAAAGAATGAGCTACTGTATGAAGGGAAAGCAAAAAGAATTTATGCAACAGGTGAAACAGGTGTTTTATGGGTAGAGTACAAAGATTCTGCCACTGCTTTTAATGGAGTGAAAAAATCCGAAATAACAGGGAAAGGCATTTTAAATAATGAGATTTCCAGCCTGATTTTTGCCAATCTTCAGGAAATGGGTATTGACAGCCATTTTATTCGGAAAATTTCGGACACGGAGCAACTCGTAAAGCAGGTTTCCATTATACCTTTAGAGGTGGTTACTAGAAATGTCATTGCAGGAAGCATGTCAAAGCGACTTGGAATCGAAGAAGGTACACCATTAAAAAAGCCAGTTGTGGAATTTTATTATAAAAATGATGACCTAGGTGATCCTATTATTACCGAGGATCATATTGAAATATTAGAAATTGCAAATTTAGAAGAAGTGAATCTATTAAGAAATAAAGCTCTTAAAATTAATGAAGTGTTATCAAAGTTATTTTTACAGCTTGGGATTCGCTTAGTGGACTTTAAGCTTGAATTTGGAAAAGATGCAAATGGTGAAATTTTGCTTGCGGATGAGATTTCTCCAGATACTTGTCGTTTATGGGACGTAAAAACTAATGAGAAGCTTGATAAAGATGTTTTTCGTAGAGATTTAGGTGATTTGACAACTGTTTATACAGAAATTTTAAACCGCTTGAAAGGGGAAACAGCACATGTATAAGGTAAAAGTTTTCGTAACATTAAGGGAAAGCGTTTTGGATCCTCAAGGAACTGCAGTAAAGCAATCTTTACACACAATGAATTATCATGAGGTTCAAGATGTAAGAATCGGCAAGTATATGGAATTAACGATTGAAAAAACAGACCGCAATATTGAAGAGGTTGTGAATGAACTTTGCACTCGTCTTCTGGCAAATCCAGTAATTGAAGATTATCGATATGAAATTGAGGAGTGTGTTGCTCAGTGAAATTCGCGGTAATCGTCTTTCCAGGATCTAATTGTGATGTTGATATGTACCACGCTATAAAAGATGAACTCGGCGAAGAAGTAGAGTATGTGTGGCATGATACCGATAACCTTGATGAATTCGATGGGGTTTTACTTCCAGGTGGTTTCTCATATGGTGACTACTTACGATCAGGAGCCATTGCTCGCTTCTCCAATGTAATGAAAGAAGTAGTAAAAGCAGCTGAGGCTGGAAAACCTGTGCTAGGTGTTTGTAATGGATTTCAGATTTTACTAGAATCTGGATTATTGCCAGGAGCAATGCGTCGTAATGAAAGCCTACAATTTATATGTCGTACGGTTGAATTGAAAGTAAAAAATAACGACACTATGTTTACATCTTCCTTTAAGCAAGGTGATGTTATTCAAGTTCCTATCGCACACGGCGAAGGCAACTATTATTGTGATGAAGCGACATTGCAACAATTAAAGGCTAACAATCAAATTGTTTTTACTTATAATAATAACCCGAATGGAAGCGTATCTGATATAGCAGGAATTATCAATGAAAAAGGCAATGTCCTTGGGATGATGCCACATCCTGAACGTGCAGTGGATGAACTTTTAGGAAGTGCTGACGGATTAAAACTTTTCCAAGCGATCGTGAGAAACTGGAGGGAAGCACATGTCGTTAATGCTTGAACCAAATCCAACCCAAATTAAAGAAGAAAAGCTTTACCGTGAATTAGGTCTAACAGATCAAGAATTTTCGATGATTGAAAACATATTAGGAAGAATTCCTAACTATACAGAAACAGGTCTTTTCTCTGTAATGTGGTCTGAACACTGTAGTTATAAAAATTCTAAGCCCGTACTAAAGAGATTTCCGACAACAGGTGAAAAAGTACTTCAAGGGCCAGGTGAAGGAGCGGGTATTGTAGATATCGGGGATGACCAAGCGGTGGTGTTTAAAATTGAAAGTCATAACCATCCATCTGCAATTGAGCCTTATCAAGGAGCCGCAACAGGTGTAGGCGGAATTATTCGTGATGTATTTTCAATGGGAGCAAGACCGATTGCACTTCTAAACTCATTACGTTTTGGGGAGCTTGATTCTCCAAGAGTGAAGTATTTGTTTAAAGAAGTTGTAGCGGGAATTGCCGGGTATGGAAATTGTATTGGTATTCCAACAGTAGGAGGAGAAATTCAATTTGATCCTTCTTATGATGGTAATCCACTTGTGAACGCAATGTGTGTTGGTTTGATTGACCATAAAGATATTCAAAAAGGTCAAGCAAAAGGGATTGGCAATACTGTCATGTATGTTGGAGCGAAAACGGGTAGAGACGGTATCCATGGTGCAACCTTTGCTTCGGAGGAATTAAGTGATAAATCGGATGAAAAACGCCCTGCTGTTCAAGTGGGAGATCCATTTATGGAAAAGCTTTTATTAGAAGCATGCTTGGAATTGGTTCAAAATGATGCCCTTGTTGGTATTCAAGATATGGGTGCTGCCGGATTAACAAGTTCTTCTGCGGAAATGGCAAGTAAAGCAGGATCAGGTATTGAAATGAATCTTGATTTAATTCCGCAGCGTGAATTAGGAATGACCGCATATGAAATGATGCTTTCTGAATCTCAAGAAAGAATGTTAATTGTCGTGAAAAAGGGTAGAGAACAAGAAATCATGGATCTCTTCCAAAAATATGGATTAGAGGCAGTAGCGGTTGGAAAAGTAACAAACGATAAGCATTTACGACTTATTCATAAAGGAGAAGTGGTGGCGGATGTTCCAGTTGATTCACTTGCTGAGGATGCACCTGTTTACCATAAACCTTCAACAGAGCCTGCTTATTTCCGTGAATTTCAGGTCTTAGAAAATGAGATTCCAAATGTGGAAGATTATAAGGAAACATTGCTTCAGTTATTGCAACAGCCAACAATCGCTAGTAAGGAATGGGTATATGGACAATATGATTACCAAGTTCGTACAAATACCGTAGTAACACCGGGATCGGATGCAGCAGTGGTAAGAATTCGAGGAACTCGTAAAGCATTAGCGATGACAACCGATTGTAATTCTCGTTACCTATATCTAGATCCTGAAACAGGTGGAAAGATTGCTGTGGCAGAAGCTGCACGTAATATTATTTGTTCTGGTGCTGAACCATTAGCGATTACGGATTGCTTAAACTTCGGAAACCCTGAAAAACCAGAGATTTTCTGGCAAATAGAAAAAGCGGTTGATGGGATGAGTGAAGCTTGCCGAGTGTTAAACAGCCCAGTTATCGGAGGGAACGTTTCCCTTTACAATGAGACAAAAGGTACGGCTATTTATCCTACACCTGTTGTGGGTATGGTTGGTTTAATCGAAGACCTTGATCATATTACGACTCAAAGTTTCAAGGAAGCTGGGGACCTTATTTATATTATTGGTGATACTAGCTGTGAGTTCGGGGGCAGTGAACTCCAAAAATATCAAACCGGTAAGATTTTTGGTAGAGCTCCAGAATTGAACTTAGATACAGAACTTAGCAGACAGAAACAATTATTAGCTGCTATTAAACAAAGCTTGGTTTCTTCTGCACATGATATTGCGGAAGGTGGAATAGCCGTAGCATTGGCAGAAAGTCTATTTGGTACAGATGGTCTAGGAGCGGAAGTTCTTTTACAAGGAAATGCAACAGTTGCGTTATTTAGTGAAACACAGTCTCGTTTTATTGTTTCGATTCGTCCGCAGTTTAAAGACGAATTTGAAAGAATGGTCGAGGATGCTAGATTAATAGGAACAGTAACGAACACGGGAGAGCTTTTCATTAAGGATGAGCAAGGAGAAAGAATCGTTCAAGCACATGTTCAGGAATGTGAAGAAGCTTGGAGAGGAGCGATTACATGCTTGCTGAAATAAGGGGATTAAACGAGGAATGCGGTGTATTTGGAATTTGGGGACATCCGGATGCAGCGAAAATCACGTATTATGGATTGCACAGTTTGCAACATCGTGGTCAAGAAGGAGCGGGAATTGTTGTTACAAATGGTGAGAGCTTGTACGGTATAAGGGAAGAGGGGCTACTCACCGAAGTGTTTACTGAAGGAAAGCTTGATCAGTTAAACGGTTTAGCAGCGATTGGTCATGTTCGGTATGCAACAGCAGGTGGAGGCGGGATTGAAAATGTTCAACCGCTTCTCTTCCATTCGCAAAAAGGCAGCATGGCGCTTGCCCATAATGGAAATTTAGTCAATGCGAACGGCCTTAAGCATCAGCTTGAAGCGCAAGGCAGTATTTTTCAAACAAGTTCGGATACTGAGGTGTTCGCACATCTAATAAAAAGAAGTGGATACATTTCTCTTTCGGATAAAATGAAAAACGCACTTACGATGGTGAAAGGTGCCTATGCATTTCTTTTAATGACAGAAACGGAATTAATGGTTGCACTAGATCCGAATGGTTTACGTCCATTATCAATTGGCCAGGTTGGGGATTCCTATTGTGTAGCGTCTGAGACATGTGCATTTGATATTATTGGGGCTAAGTTTGTCAGAGATGTGATGCCAGGAGAATTATTGACCATTAATGATAATGGACTTCACTCGGAGCCATTTACCCTTTCCACTAACAATGCCATCTGCACGATGGAATATGTTTATTTTTCAAGACCGGATAGCAATATACACGGAATTAATGTCCATACGGCTCGTAAAAATATGGGGAAACGCCTTGCGACAGAAGTGCTTATCGAAGCAGATGTGGTGACAGGTGTACCGGACTCAAGTATTTCTGCAGCAATCGGATATGCAGAAGCCACAGGCATTCCATATGAAATGGGATTAATAAAAAATCGTTATGTAGGAAGAACATTTATACAACCATCTCAATCTTTAAGGGAACAGGGCGTAAAAATGAAGCTTTCGGCTGTTCGCAAAGTCGTGGAAGGCAAACGGGTAATAATGGTGGATGATTCAATCGTCAGGGGAACAACAAGTAGACGAATTGTCTCCATGTTAAAAGAAGCTGGTGCTACCGAAGTTCATGTTTGCATCAGTTCACCGCCTATGAAGAATCCTTGCTTTTATGGAATTGACACTTCCACGCATGAGGAACTAATTGCGTCGACCCATAGTGTTGAGGAGATTCGTGAGATTATTGGGGCAGATTCCTTAACGTTCTTAAGTGTAGAAGGAATGTTAGAGGCTATTGGTAGACCAAAAGTGAATGAAAGCTGTGGTCAATGCCTGGCATGCTTTACAGGAAAATATCCCACTGAAATTTACCCGGATACAGTTTTACCTCATGAAAAAGAACTTGTGCGCTAGGAGGAACAGTAAATGGCAAATGCATATCGACAAGCGGGAGTAGATATCGAGGCAGGATATGAAGCGGTTGAAAGAATTAAAAAACATGCTGAGCGGACAAAGCGACCTGGAGTTTTAGGGCAGCTTGGAAACTTTGGTGGTGTATTTGATCTATCCTCATTGAATATGAGAGAGCCGGTTCTTGTTTCTGGAACAGATGGGGTTGGAACGAAGCTGAAGCTTGCTTTTTTAATGGATAAACATGATTCGATTGGGATTGACTGTGTGGCAATGTGTGTCAATGATATCGTGGTACAGGGAGCTGAACCACTGTATTTTCTTGACTACATCGCATGCGGAAAAGCAAGCCCCGTTAAAATAGAGCAAATTGTGAAAGGAATTGCCGATGGCTGCGAGCAAGCTGGCTGTGCTTTAATCGGTGGAGAAACAGCCGAGATGCCAGGGTTGTATGAAGAAGATGAATATGATTTAGCTGGCTTTTCCGTAGGTGGTTGTGAAAAAAGTGAACTTATAACTGGTGAATCGATTCAAGAAGGAGATGTCCTTATAGGTCTTTCTTCCAGCGGAATTCACAGTAACGGCTATTCTTTGGTTAGGAAAATCTTCTTTGAAGATCATACTTTCTCATTAGAAGATAGCCTACCAGAACTTGATCGTCTACTTGGTGAAGAGTTACTGGTTCCAACCAAAATTTATGTGAAACCTGTTATAAAAGCTATTAGAGAGTTTGAAATAAAGGGAATGGCACATATTACAGGCGGCGGATTCATTGAAAATATCCCAAGAATGCTTAATGGCGATTTAGGTGTAGAAATAGAGCATGGTTCTTGGCCGATTTTACCAATATTTGAGGTACTGGAGAAGTATGGCGAAATTGATCATGAGGAAATGTTTAATATTTTTAACATGGGGATTGGCTTTGTAGTAGCAGTAGATGAATCCATTGCAGATGCAGTTGTGGACTTTTTTAAGGAGAACGGAGAGCCTGCGTATCGAATCGGCCGAGTTACAACAGAACCTGGAGTCCGATTTACAGATAAGGGGACATTGTGATGGTGAAAATAGCTGTATTTGCTTCCGGGAACGGTAGCAACTTTCAATCCATCGTGGATTCTGTTAAGTCATGCAGGTTGGACGCGACAGTGGAGCTTCTTGTGTGTGATAAACCAAATGCTTACGCGATTGATAGAGCCAAACAAAATGAGATTGAGGCATTTGTTTTTAATCCTAAAGATTATCAATCAAAAATGGATTTTGAAAGTGAAATAGCGTTAGAGCTTCGTCAGAGAGGAGTTCAATATCTCGTTTTAGCTGGGTATATGAGGCTGATTGGCCCAACACTTCTACGGGAATTTGAAAACCGAATCATTAATATCCATCCATCCTTACTGCCGTTGTTTCCCGGTAAGGATGCTATCGGTCAGGCTATTGCCGCAGGTGCTAATACAACAGGAGTTACGATTCATTATGTAGACGAAGGAATGGATACAGGACCTATTATTGCCCAAGAAGCATTAACCATATTGGAGCATGATACAGCAGAAACACTTGCGGAAAGAATTCACGAAATGGAACATCGACTATATCCTAAAACATTACAAACCATATTTAACAGTGGAGGTGTCTGGCATCATGAAAAGAGCGCTCATTAGTGTTTCAGATAAAACAGGTGTAGTGGAATTTGCAAAAGGTTTAGTAGAAGTTGGATTTGAGATCATTTCGACTGGCGGGACAAAAAAGGCATTGGAGGAAGCTGGCTTAGCTGTCATTGGGATTGATGATATTACCGGATTTCCTGAAATGCTGGAAGGTCGAGTGAAAACCCTGCATCCTAATGTTCATGGAGGTTTACTTGCAAAGAGAACTCCAGACCATCTAAAACAAATCTCAGATCAAGGCATCCACCCTATCGATTTAGTTTGTGTCAATTTATATCCGTTTCAACAGACGATATCTAAGCAGGATGTTACGGAAGCGGAAGCAATTGAAAATATTGATATCGGCGGTCCATCCATGCTGCGCTCTGCTGCAAAAAATCATGCATATGTAACAGTAGTAGTAGATGCGAATGATTATGATACGGTGCTTTCAGAGTTAAAAGAATATGGAGATGTTACGACCGGGACGAAGAAAAAATTAGCTGCAAAAGTATATCGCCATACTGCTTCCTATGATGCAATTATTGCAGACTATATGACAAATCTGGTTGGGGAAGAAAATCCAGAGCGAGTGACATTTACTTATGAACGAAAACAGTCGCTTCGTTATGGTGAAAATCCTCATCAAAAAGCAACATTTTATGTGAATTCATTGGGATCTACCTTTTCCATCGCACATGCGGAACAATTACATGGAAAAGAACTGTCTTTTAATAATATTCGCGATGCGGATGCAGCTTTGCAAATCGTAAAGGATTTCTCGGAACCAGTTGCTGTTGCAGTTAAACATATGAATCCATGTGGCGTCGGAGTAGGAAACACGATATTAGAAGCTTACCAAAAAGCCTTTGAAGCAGATTCTACATCTATTTTTGGTGGGATTGTAGCTTTTAATCGTGAAGTGGATGAAGAAACGGCAAAGCTTTTACATGAAATTTTCCTTGAAATTATCATCGCTCCTTCTTTTTCAAATGAAGCGTTATCTATTTTAACAACGAAGAAAAATATTCGCTTATTAACCGTAGCAACAAGTGAAGAAAACAAACAGGAGAAAGTGATTACATCTGTAGAAGGCGGATTACTGACACAAGATTTAGATACTTATACATTAGAGAATGCTGACATCACCATTCCAACGAAAAGAAAACCTACAGACGCTGAATGGGAAGCATTGAAGCTTGGCTGGAAAGTTGTAAAGCATGTGAAATCCAATGCGATTGTTGTAACGAATTCCGAAATGACTTTGGGGATCGGTGCAGGACAAATGAATCGAGTAGGTGCAGCGAAAATTGCACTTGAACAAGCGTGGGCAAAAGCTGAAGGTGCTGCACTAGCTTCGGATGCCTTTTTCCCAATGGATGATACGGTGGAAGCAGCGGCAAAAGCGGGAATCACGGCAATTATTCAACCTGGTGGTTCTATTAAAGATGCTGATTCCATCAAAAAGGCCGATGAATATGGCATAGCAATGGTCTTTACAGGAATTCGTCATTTTAAACATTAATAAGAACTAAGAAGAACGCTTAGATAATGAAGTGAGTGAAAATAATAAGCGGACAGAGAATCCGTTATTTGTATAAAACGACCATGATTTAACATGTAAACGGACAGAGAATCCGCTATTTGTGAAAAAAACAAGAAATTCACTGCTTTTTTGCAAAATAACGGAACCTGTGTCCGCAAACATAAAGAAATAGGCCATTTTGTCACAGATAACGGAACTAGTGTCCGCCAAATACATTTACTCAATCCATTTATCAAATATGAGTAGATAATACCCCTTCCATTGTAGTTCAACACTAAAATTTGAAATGAAATCCTGTACCGGAAAGGCGGAGCATATGAAGGTATTAGTAATTGGCAGAGGCGGCAGGGAGCATGCCATTTGTAAGAAAGTAAAGGAAAGCAAACATGTCACAAAAGTATATTGCGCTCCAGGTAATGGGGGAATCAGCGAGGATGCGGAACTTGTTCCTATATCAGAACATCAATTTTCTGATTTAATTTCTTTTGCCAAGGAAAATCAGATTGATTTAACGATCGTAGGTCCGGAAGATCCTTTAACAGTGGGAATTGTAAATGAATTCCAAGAAGCAGGTTTGAAAATTTTTGGCCCAAGAAAAGAAGCAGCTATTATAGAAGGAAGTAAAGCATTTGCTAAAGAATTAATGCAAAAATACAATATACCGACTGCCATCTACCAAACATTCCAAGATTATGAAGAGGCTAAAGCATATGTCGAAAAGAGTGGTGCTCCAATTGTAATAAAAGCGGATGGACTTGCCGCTGGTAAAGGCGTTGTAGTTGCGATGACGGTAGAGGAAGCATTGGCTGCATTGGAAGAAATGATGTTGGATGAAAAATTCGGGAAGGCATCCGTGAGTGTTGTGATTGAAGAATTCCTGCAAGGAGAAGAATTTTCCTTAATGGCATTTGTAAATGGAGCAAATGTTTATCCAATGGTCATTGCACAGGATCATAAGAGAGCATTTGATGGAGATAAAGGACCTAATACTGGCGGAATGGGGGCGTACTCACCTGTTCCACATATTCCGGAACTGGAGATCGAACGTGCGATTCAGGAGATTTTACTGCCAACTGCCAAAGCATTAATAGAAGAAAAAAGAAGCTTTTGCGGTGTATTATATGCGGGCTTGATTTTAACGGATCAAGGTCCGAAAGTAATTGAATTTAATGCGCGGTTTGGCGACCCGGAAACACAAGTTGTATTGTCGCGTTTACAATCAGACTTTGTTAGCATCATTTTGGATCTTTTAAATGAAAAAGAACCGGAAATAGAATGGAATAGCGATTCGGTCGTTGGGATAGTGCTTGCCTCGAATGGTTATCCTGAGCAGTATAAAAAAGGGGTATTACTCCCAGATTTAGACGCGCTTTCCCCCGAAACTTCTGTGTTCCACGCAGGAACGGAAAAAAGTGGAGAGCAATTTGTCTCGAATGGCGGACGTGTTTTATTAGTCACAGCTCATGGATTTTCGTTGGGGGATGCAATCGGAAAAGTTTATGCAGATATGGATAGAATTCCATCTAGTGAATTTTTTTATCGGAAAGACATTGGAAAAAAAGCAATTTTAAAGTTATAAAGTCCTGTTTCGTGCCAATCATTAAATATAACTCCTGACAAAGTCTTTGTCAGGAGTTTTTCTTCTATTCAAGAAAACATCTTATAGCTTGAACTAGACAAGCTAGAGTATTCTTATGGTTTCGAAAACCCCTGGCTATGCCGGGGGTTCTAAAGAGCTTCAAGCGTGGTATTAAAAAAACCTCACTTCA
>NZ_JBYSWK010000007.1:0-142743 GCF_058781025.1 Heyndrickxia sp. FW510-T9
ATCTCCGCTTATTTTCCTTTTGCTGGTTACTTGTTTAAGGACATCATATCTTATTTAAAAATAAGTGAAGTTTTTAGGAATGACGTTCTTTGGCAAAAATTGATTTGTCTTTGCGTTAGTTGAAGAACTGGTCATTTGATTATAAAAAAGCAGAGGATGCAAAAATAAGTAGTTCAGTTTTGAAGTACAAAAAGTGGAAATGTAAATGTAATTGGGTATCAAATTGCAATTCAATTTGATACCCGTTTTTTGTTGCTATATCAATGTTTAACGCAATTTTACTACTGTATTTGCATATAAAAATGGTTATAAATTTGCACACAAGAAATATTTATTGTAAAGGTTCAAATTGGGGTGTTAAAATGGTTGCGGATTGGACTACAAATTTTGGCTGAATTTAGTATGCGTTTTTTGTGACAATTCTTAGAAGGTATTACAACTTTTGTCGCCCATATAAATCGGCAGATAAAAAGTATTTAACACCAGCACAACGACTAGGGATTACAGATAAACAATTCAATTGGAACGATATTATCTATTTTAAATAATGCATTAAAAAAGAGCTTGGATTACAAGCTCTTTTTAAGGTTTGATTTCTTTATTATATTTATCAAAAAGATAAAGGTCAGCAAATAAACTACTGCTTATTCCTTGAGGTAAATTTTTCACAATTATAAAGTAGGTATCTTCAGGAACTTGAACCGAAAATTTCAATGAGTCGTTCTGTAATTCAGCTCGTATGGAGTGAATTTGTTTATCAGGATTTTCCCCAATTATGATACCATAATTGCCTTTATCCGTATTTACTCCATAATAGTTTGCAAAGTTTTTTTCATCATTCGTTCCATAATTGGTATTACGAATTTGCAGTTTTTTATTCGGACCTTCTTTCAATGTTGCCATCCCTAAATCACCAGTTTGATTTTCAAATAGGGCTACATAAGTATCCGACTTCCCTAAATGTTCTACTTTTATTAAAGTAGGATTTAGTTCCTCCCCGCGATTTTGCCAAATGGTTAGGTGTTGTTGTATATCCTTTGAATTGTTTGAGATTGGATATTTTGCGTTAACATTTTTAGTATGAACGACTTTTGATACACATCCTATAATAATAATTCCAACAATAAGAAATAAAAGAATAAGAATTGATTTACGCATTTAAATGACCCCCCCTCCGAAATTTGCTATTAAATTAATCTCATTGAACAAGAAATCGCTCTTTTTAAAATTATACCGCAAATTTACCAACTTTCATTCTAATTAACAATTTATTCTGAAATTAGCTGTACAAACTGTCTGATTTTTTATATGCAAATTATTATAAAAAAAGCAGTTAATTTTGGATTGTTTTTTAAAGTTTTGTACTCCAAAACTGAACTACTTAATGCAAAAACCTCTGCTTTTTTCTGTGTAATTTTATTATCTAAAAGTATGCGATTAGCTTGATATTGACCTTGTAAATTCAGTTTTTCTACTTCACAAACGAACTACTTAGCATTAGGCTTAGCTCCTTATTTTATTTAACTGATTTTATATTGTTAATCAGTTCTAATTTCCACTCTCCATTCTTAAAAATATATAAATACTTCATATTGAAGGAGATGGAAAGATGGAAATTGATGGTGTATTCTCTGGAGGTGGGATAAAAGGATTAGCATTAATAGGTGCATATGAGGAACTTGAAATGAAGGGTTATACGTTCAATCGAATTGCGGGTACAAGTGCAGGGGCTATTATTGCTGCACTAGTTGCTGCGGGATATTCGAGTGAAGAATTAAAGCGATTAGTTGCGGAAGTGGATCTTTCGCAATTTCTTGATACCCGTAGAACATGGCTGCCATTACCTTTTACAAAATGGTTATTTCTATATTGGAGATTAGGACTATATCGTGGTAAGGCTTTTGAAGATTGGTTATCAGTGAAATTAGCAGAAAAGGGAGTATATACTTTTGCAGATATGCCAAAGGAGAAGTTAAGAGTAGTAGCTTCAGATTTAACAAATGGGAGATTGCTAGTATTGCCAGATAACTTAATTGACCTTGGTGTTCCTATCGACAGCTTTCCGGTTGCAAAAGCAATCAGAATGAGCTGCAGCATCCCATATTTTTTTGAACCAGTCAAGCTCAGGTCAATAGATGGTACTAACATTATCGTAGATGGTGCTGTTTTAAGTAACTTTCCTATGTGGCTTTTTGTGGAGGAAGGAAATAAAAAAACACGGCCAGTCATTGGAATAACCTTGAGCTCAAAACTTAAAGAACATCGAAAACATCCAATAAAAAATGGTTTCCAACTATTTGGTGCGTTATTTGACACGATGAAGGATGCACATGATACAAAGTATATATCAAGACAAATAGAGAAGGATATTATTTTTATCCCGACAGATGATTTTACTTCAATCGAATTTGATTTAACCAAAGAAAAAAAAGACGCCCTAATTAATCTAGGACGTTTTCGAACAAAAGAATTTTTGAAAAAATGGTCATATTAATAAAAATTTAAAATATTGCCCGGTTTTTCTTCTTACCTTTTTTTCCCTCTATTACAGTAAGTTGAACATCTGATTTTTTCCTGATTGGCTTTTTGCGAATCTGTACAGTAGATTTTCCAGATACTATGGCCTGCCGTTTTTTTAGACGTCTTTTGGATTTTCGTGCCGCTTTTATAAAATTTTTCTGTTCCTTTGCATTAAGCTTGTTGCGGGTCCATATCCGGTATAGGAAAAAAACAGCTGCGATTACAAGAATAGCAAAAAATATTTGCTTAAATAGTGAAACTGGATTTGAAAATAATAATGTACCAAAGCCAATGACTGCCAAAAGAAAGATAACACCAACTAGACTATTTCTTAAATGCAATAAAGCCACCTCCATTTGAGCATCATAAGCATTGTTTCCTCAATATCATCCTTTTATACCAATTTTTCTATTCATTTGGAATGTATTTCATAACATAATGATTTCTATTTTTCTTCACATAGACATATTAGAGGAATCAGCTAATATGTCTTGCTCCTCTTTTTCCACTCTTAACAGTTCTTTAAACGACAAAATCGCAACTTCTACTTGGTCATCAGTCGGTTCCTTTGTTGTAAGGAGCTGTAGCCATAATCCAGGGTAACCGAGGTACCTTAAAACAGGAATATCCCGTAATTTATTCGTAAATTGCAAAACCTCAAATGAGATTCCCAATACTACAGGAATAAGCGCAATTCTATCAACAATTCTTAACCAAAGAGGGCTGGTAGGAACAAATAAGTAAATAATCACGCCAATAACAACTGTAAAAAGAATAAAGCTGCTTCCACATCTAAAATGCAATCTCGATTGTGATTGAACATTTTCTACCGTAAGCTCTAGATTATTTTCAAATGTATTAATTACTTTATGCTCTGCACCATGATATTGAAAAACACGCTTAATAAGAGGTGTTAAAGAAACAAAGTAAATGTAGCAAAGAAGCAGAATTAGCTTAAACAATCCCTCTAGCAAAACTTGGGCAACATCATTTGAAATGATTGGTTTAAACATCGCAGCAAGGAAAACAGGTACAAGCGTAAACACAAATTTGCCAAAAATAAAGGAAAGCACACCAAGAGTTGCAATCCCAATGACCATGGTAGTTTTGGAAGGCTTTTCTTCTTTTATTTTTTCATCATCCTGAGGATCAACATCAAATCTCTCACTAGCAAATTGTAAGTGTTGGGATCCAGTTGCACTCGCTTCTATGATGGCAATAATTCCTCTTAGAAAAGGTATTTTCTTTAGCATTTGTAATGCAGGTCTCGTTTTACGAGGTAAATAAAAATATTCTATGGAAGAATCCTTCCTTCGAACTGCTGTAACGGTTTGATGTTTTCCTCCAAACATTACACCTTCAATGACTGCTTGCCCACCATATGATGGGTTTTTTTGATTTTCCATTATTGTCACCAGCCTATTTATCTAAATGAAGAATCGTATAAGTACGATATCTCACTCTTTTTGTACGAAATAAGAAGCATATATAATTCATACATAAGAAGTTATCTTCATTTTACTAAAAAAATCGAAAAACGACTAGCTGTATCAGATATGGTTATTCTACTAATAGAAAGCTTGATACAACTTGTACATTGCTTATCAAAAAATGGAGGTATAAGAATGGACTCGCAGCATGAAAAAACTGAGTTTTATGAAGTTGGTTCTTTTATGAAAATGGTTGTCATTACTGGATTTATTGGAGGGTTATTTTGGAGTGCAATTGGATATTTTACATACTATTTACATTTTATTAAAGTGGAGCCTAACATTATTTTAGAACCTTTTACGGTTGGAACATGGAGAGAAAGCTGGATTGGAATTGTGACATCTATTTTAACCTATGGGATTATATCAATAGGTGTAGCATTTGTTTACTATGCAATCTTAAAGAAATTAAAGTCGATGTGGGTAGGGGCTGCATATGGAATCGCATTATTTTTACTTGTATTTCTCGTATTAAACCCCATTTTTCCAGGTATGAAACCATTTTTCAAACTAGATTTAAATACAATTATCACCAGTGTATGTTTATACATACTTTACGGAGTATTTATTGGGTACTCTATATCTTATGAGCAAAATGAAAGAACTCATTATCATGATAAAAATAAAGAAATGAAAAGTTAATAGAATTTTTACGGATGTTATATATAGTTTCCGTTATATTTTTTATGATAGAATGATTATGATTTACATTCTTACATAAAGGTGTAGAAAATGAATAAAATTCTTGTACTAAATGGACCAAATTTGAATTTACTTGGTAAAAGGGAACCAAATATTTATGGAAACAATACCCTTGATTATTTACATGAGCATCTTAAGAAAATTGCTCCTACTTATGGTGCGGAAATTGAAACCTTCCAGTCTAATCATGAAGGAGATTTGATTGATCGAATTCACCAAGCTGGAGAAGAAAACGATACCGGGATTATTTTGAACCCGGGAGCTTTTACTCACTATAGTTATGCGATTCGTGATGCTATTGCTTCCGTTTATGTGCCTGTTATAGAAGTACATATTTCAAATGTACATGCCCGGGAATCATTTAGAAGAGAATCGGTTATAGCACCTGTTACGGCAGGACAAATCGTCGGTTTGGGTTTTTTTGGCTATGAATTAGCATTAAAAGCATTGACAGAATACATAAAAAGGGGAGAATAAATAATGCAAAAACTAGAAAAATTACGTGAAGAATTTCATGGTAATGGGATTGATGGAATCCTAATTACAAGTAACTATAATCGTAGATATATTTCCAACTTTACAGGAACTGCCGGAGCTGTTTTGATATCTGCGGATAAAGCATTGTTTATTACAGATTTCCGTTACGTAGAGCAGGCTTCAAAACAGGCTGAAGGGTTTACAATAGTCCAGCATAAAGGACTCATTCACGACGAAATTGCTAGTCAAGTCAAACAGCTAGGTATTAAAAAATTGGGATTTGAGAAGGATTATGTAACATATTCCGCTTTCCAAACATATGCACAAACGATAAAAGCAGAATTAGTCCCAGTAGCAAATCTCATTGAAAATTTACGCTTGATTAAGACGGATTCAGAGATTAAGATATTAAAGGAAGCTGCCGACATAGCGGATGCGGCATTCAAGCATATTATAGAATATATTAAACCGGGATTGACAGAGCTTGAAGTTTCGAATGAACTAGAGTTTTTTATGAGAAAATGTGGCGCAATCTCTTCATCTTTCAATACAATCGTAGCATCTGGAATTCGTTCAGCATTACCACATGGAGTTGCAAGTGACAAAGTTATTGAAAAAGGAGACTTTGTTACATTGGATTTTGGAGCACTTCATAAAGGCTATGTGTCGGATATTACTCGGACGTTGGCAGTTGGAGAACCTTCTGAAAAGCTAAAAGAAATTTACAACATTGTATTAGAATCGCAATTACTTTCGGTTGAAAAAATGAAACCAGGTATGACAGGTATTGAAGCAGATGCCATTGCTCGTGATTATATCACAAGTCATGGTTATGGAGAATATTTCGGACATTCCTTAGGTCATGGAATAGGGCTTGAAGTTCACGAAGGACCGTCTTTATCTGTTCGTTCTGATATCATTCTGAAACCAGGAATGGTTGTTACTATTGAGCCAGGTATTTATGTTCCTGGACTAGGCGGAGTAAGAATAGAAGATGATACATTAATCACTGAAGACTCAAACGAAACTATCACACATTCAACTAAAGATTTAATAATTCTTTAGAATGTTACCCAAGTTAATGATCAACACCTAAGAATTATCGTAAAAATGAGGAGGAATAATAGATTATGATTTCTGTAAATGATTTTCGTACAGGTTTAACGATCGAGGTTGATGGAGGAATTTGGCGTGTAATGGATTTCCAACACGTAAAACCTGGTAAGGGTGCGGCTTTTGTCCGTTCAAAGCTGCGCAACTTACGAACTGGTGCTGTTCAAGAGAAAACATTCCGTGCTGGCGAAAAAGTAGAGAAGGCTCAAATTGATAACCGTAGAATGCAATACTTATATGCAAACGGTGATTCTCATGTATTTATGGACAATGAATCATATGAGCAAATTGAACTTCCTACAGCTGCAATTGAATATGAGTTGAAATTTTTAAAGGAAAATATGGAAGTACAGATTATGATGTATCAAACTGAAACACTTGGAGTGGAACTTCCGAACACTGTTGAGTTAACAGTAACGGAAACAGAACCAGGCATTAAAGGAGATACTGCTTCAGGTGGTTCAAAACCAGCAACAGTTGAAACTGGTCTAGTTGTTCAAGTTCCTTTCTTTGTGAATGAAGGAGACAAACTAATAATCAATACGACTGATGGATCTTACGTATCAAGAGCATAAATTATATAAATAGAAAGAAATCGAATATCATGTTCGATTTCTTTTTTTTATGCATATTTTTCAGGAGTCATAATTTTGATCGTTTCGAATACATTTAGTATCGGGAGGCATAGTGAAATTGATACCCGAAATTTCACTCGTACAAAAGGAGGAATTATCAATGGAAAACATTTTAGCCATATTGCCAAAAACAATTTCCGAAAAAATTCAAGCATTACCGACTCCCATCCAAAATTCAATAGAAGAAATTCGTATTCGAATTAGTCGTCCTTTAGAAGTTATCACGAAGAATAAACCTTTTTTCCTTCCATATACAGTAGTGGAAGAGGATGCTTTGCAATTCATTAATAGAATAGCAAATCATTCATTTTATACATTAGATGAAGAACTAAAAAAAGGTTATATTACAATAGCCGGAGGACATCGGGTTGGTCTGGCGGGTAAAGTTATCCTTGAAAATGGGTATGTAAAAGCGATCAGAGATTTTTCATCCTTCAATATAAGAATTGCGAAGGAAAAAATAGGAGTTGCTGACCCCTTTATTCCCTATCTCTATTATAACCGGTGGCAACATACGATGATTATTGGACCTCCGCAAACTGGTAAAACTACCTATTTACGTGATATTGCAAGATTGATTTCCAGCGGTTCTGTGGACAAGCATATACCTGCTATGAAGGTAGGCATTGTGGATGAAAGATCTGAAATCGCAGGCTGTGTAAGAGGTGTTCCACAATTACAATTTGGTCCAAGAGTGGATATATTGGATGCCTGTCCAAAGGCAGAGGGCATGATGATGATGATACGCTCCATGAGTCCAGATGTATTGATTGTGGATGAGATTGGTCGTGAGGAAGATAGTGCGGCGATTATGGAAGCTATAAATGCCGGTATTACATTGGTGATGACTACACACGGCAATTCATTTGAAGAAATTCAAAAGAGACCTATATTAAAAGAGATTTTACAGCTGCAGGTTTTCGAAAGGTTTATAGAATTATCACGGTCAAATGGTCCAGGGACAATAAAAAAAATAAGAGATGGTCATGGAAGAGAAATGACCAATAAAGCAGGTGTTTCAACATGATAAAAATCATAGGTGCACTCTTTATTATCGTATCAACAACATGGACAGGTTATGAGATATCAAGACAATTAAGTGATAGACCGAAGCAATTACGTTGGTTCAAATCAGCATTACAATCTCTTGAAGCGGAGATTATGTATGGCCATACTCCTCTCCATGAAGCTGCAAGAAAACTATCGAGTCAATTCCCGAAACCACTTTCAATTTTTTTTTCTTCCTTTTCGAGTAAACTCCTGTCAGTTGAAACGTCTGTGAAAAATGCATGGGAATCAAGTTTACAGGAAATTTGGAAGATGACATCACTAAAGCAAAATGAATATGAAATATTAATTCAATTTGGAGAAAATTTAGGAAAGCACGATCGCTTGACCGAACAAAAACAAATTAATCTGACAATTACTCATTTGGAAAGAGAAGAAGCTGATGCACATGAAAAGCAACAACGCTATGAAAAAATGGTGAAGAGTATGGGGCTTTTATTTGGAATATTAATTGTCATTTTATTGATGTAGTGGAAATGGAGGAGAAATAGTGGGAATTGATGTTGATATAATCTTTAAAATAGCTGGAGTTGGAATTGTTGTAGCATTTCTGCATACAATTTTGGATCAAGTCGGAAAAAAGGAGTACGCCCAATGGGTAACACTATTTGGCTTCATATATATCTTGTTTATGGTTGCTTCTATCGTCGGTGATTTATTTGGAAAAATAAAATCTGTCTTTCTATTTCAATAAGGTTCTTTTTTAAAACTTTGTAGCTCTTTTAAACGAAAATATTAGGTAACAACCTTATTTGAGTTAATAATGAATATTTTTTTAAGAAAAGATGCTCGAAGCCAAGCCTACTTAAGATTTATAACAAATGACGAAAAGCAACAATCAATGCGAAAACGGTCTCAATAGAAATAATAGAAAACTATTCTAAATCGAGAAGAGGGAGGGATTAAGGATTGAAATCATTCAAATAGTGGGATTATCCCTCATTACAACCTTTTTGGCCTTAATCATTAAGGAACAAAAGCCTAATTTTGCTTTTCTATTAGTTTTGTTTGTCGGCTGTGCTATATTTCTGTTTCTTGTCGATCAATTAAGGGAGATTATTAATATGGTACAAAAAATAGCATCAAATGCAAATGTGAATACAATCTATATCGAAACCATATTAAAAATAATCGGGGTTGCATATATAGCTGAATTTGCTTCCCATATTTCTAAGGATGCAGGGCAAGGGGCGTTGGCTGCGAAAGTAGAATTGGCAGGAAAAATAATAATACTAGCAATGTCTATTCCTATATTAAGTGTACTAATCGAGACTGTTATTCATCTTATTCCAAATGGATAAAAACAGGCATTGTAGTAAAGAGGTGAACGAAATTTGCGGCAATGGATGCAGTTGATAATTGTAATTATCCTACTTTTTATCGGGCAAAACACTGTAATGGCAGCAACAAATGAAAATGATGGTGGAACATTGCAAGATGAACTTGTAGATAAACAGATGAATGATCTAGGAATAGATGATTTAACAGGATATTGGCAAAAGATTGTAGATGAATACGGAGGTTTTTTACCAGACACTCAAAAGGGAAGTCTAATCGATTTTATAAAAGGGGATAAGAATTTTTCCTTGAATCAATGGTTTCGTGGCATCCTTAAGTTTATGTTCCAAGAAATTGTGATGAATGGTAAGCTACTGGGATCTTTGCTTATTTTAACGATATTTAGTTTATTTCTCCAATCACTTCATAGTGCTTTTGAACAGGGAACCATTAGTAAGGTAGCCTATTCGATAGTATTTATGGTACTGATTATCATCGCTCTCAATAGCTTTCATGTTGCGATTAATTATACAAAAGATGCAATAAGTATGATGATCAATTTTATTTTGGCGCTTATACCATTACTCCTTGCTTTAATTTCCACATCAGGAGGTATAGCATCTGCTGCATTTTTCCACCCTGTGATTATTTTCCTCATGAATACAAGCGGCATCTTAGTTCAATATGTTGTTCTACCACTTCTATTATTGTCTACTTTGTTAAGCATTGTAAGCACCCTCTCTGAACAGTATAAAGCAACACAATTAGCACAACTGCTTCGAAATTGTAGCATTGGGTTACTAGGAATATTTATGACGATATTCTTGGGTGTCATTTCTGTACAAGGTACAGCTACAGCAATTACAGATGGTATTACGATTAGAACAGCAAAATTTGTAACTGGAAATTTCATACCCGTGATAGGGAGAATGTTTACAGATGCTGCTGATACCGTGATTAGTGCATCTGCCCTATTAAAAAATACTTTAGGGATTGCAGGTGTTGCAATTGTATTAATAATTGCAGCATTTCCTGCAATGAAAATCCTCGCATTAGCTTTCATGTTTAAATTTACTGCTGCTATTCTTCAGCCAGTAGGGAATGGTCCTGTTATAGCATGTCTCGATATCATTAGTAAAAATATGATCTATGTGTTTGCAGCATTAGCCATCGTGGCGATCATGTTTTTTCTCTGTATCACCATTATTATCACAGCCGGCAATATTACGATGATGATGAGGTGAATACAAACTAGTTGCTGCAGCAATACGGAAAATAAAGTTTGAACCTCTTAATAGTTATATAAAAGTTATTTTAAAGAGAATGGAGGGAACTCCATGAATTTTTTAACAGAATGGATAATGAATATCATAGTTTTTATCTTACTCGCGATGATTGTGGACATGCTGCTACCGAGCTCTGCGATGAAAAAATATACAAAATTAGTCACTGGGTTATTATTAATCGCTATTATTTTGACACCCATCATGAAAATTTTTTCACAGGATTTTGATACGTTAATATCTCAAGTATCAGCTAAATCAATTGTAAACAAAAATAAAGTAGAAAATTTGATAGAAATGAAAAAAACAGAAATACAAGCATCTCAAGATGCATATAAATTAAAACAAGTGGCTGTCCAAATGAAAAAAGAAGTAAATAAGGAGTTGATAGACCGTTTTGGAAAAAGCATAGATGGTGATATCTCCATAACGATGAAAGACCATGAAAAGGCATCTGTAGACAATATTGATAAAATTACCCTTTATTTAACAGATGTAAAGGATGAAAAAGTGGTAGCAGCTATTGAACCTATCAAAATTGATACACAAAAACCAGTTGATAATCAAAATTCCGCAGAAACGAAAAGCATTATTACGTTCTTGACTAATCAATGGAACTTAACGAATCAATCGATAGAGCTACATTTTGAAAGGGGGAGCAAGTAGCTAAATGAGCGATAATAAAGGGCCCTTCGACTGGATAAAAGATAAGCTCTTTTCATCACAAGAAAATCAAGGAAGCGGAAAAAAAAATAATAAGTTTCAATATTTTTTAATTCTGCTACTCTTTGGCATTGCCATCATGCTTATCAGTAGCATATGGAGTAAAAACCAAAACGATAACTCTACACCTGTCATTAGTCAGTCTAGTGAAGAAAAAGATGTTGCCACATTTGGATCTAGTTCAGCAAATAAACAAGCAAAAACAATGAAGGATTATGAGGAGCAGTATGAAAACGAATTAAAAGATGCACTAGAACAAATTGATGGTGTTGGCAAAGTAAAGGTAGTCGTAAATGTCGGTTCCACGGAAAGCAAAGTGTATGAAAAAAACACGACCACACAAAATCAAACTACAACCGAAACAGACCGAAATGGCGGTGAACGAAAGGTAGACGACCTTTCACAGGATGAGAAGCTAGTCATCATCCGAAATGGGGAAAATGAGACTCCGATTGTGACTGAAACAAAGAAACCAAGTATCGTTGGTGTTCTTGTTATAGCAGAAGGGGCAAATAATATGACTATTAAAAGATGGATCAAGGAAGCAGTAGCTAGAACATTTGATGTTCCAGATTATAAGGTTACGGTTTTAGTGAAAAAAAATTAAGGGGGATTTAAAAATGTTGCTTAAAAAACAAACAGTTTGGTTATTGACAATGCTTAGTCTTGTCGTAGTTCTAACAGTCTATTATATTTCACAGGATCCAAAAACAAATAATGATTTGGCGACGTTGGATAAAAATAGTAAAGTCACGAGTGAAAAAGCGACTAATTCAACTGCTAAGAATGATGGAAAAGTCAATATTGCCACACAAGCAGCAGATGATCAAACATTTGAAGCAATGCGCATGTCAAGAGATGATGAAAGAAGTAAATTACAAGAACAATTAACAGATCAATTAGCCACTACTAATATATCTCCTGATCAAAAAAGCAAAATAAAAGACGAAATGGATAAATTAACGGATACTGCACAGCAGGAACAAGTATTAGAAACATTAATCAAATCACATGGATACAAAGATGCATTAGTTCGATCTGATGGCACTAACATTAGTATTACAGTAAAATCCAAAGAGCAAAACACGGCTGCTGCTAACGAAATCATCCGATTAGTAGAGCAACAAATCGGAAACTCACCACAAGTAGCAGTTGAATTTCAGAAATAATAAACAAAAGCGTAAGCGCCGCTAGCAGATATTTTCCAATGCTAGATGTATACAATTTTTATTAAAAATTATTCAAAGTATGAAATCTTATAAATTCCTATAACATAAGGAAAGGGAAATGATTAATCATTTCCCTCTTTCTTTTGTTACATAGTAATTTATATTACACTTATTCTAGATGGTTGAATTTTTACTCAAAGTTATCGTATGATATTATTAGTTAGTCCTAAAATATATTTTTGTACCAATATTATTAAATAGGAAATATTTAATAATATGAATCAAGGTGACGGCTACATAAAAATAAGCATGGAAATACTATATTTAACATGCCGGATAAATTTTAGAAGAGGTGTAATATGTTTAAAATTCAAGAAATACGCGAAATTATTAAACTTGTTGATGGTTCAAGCATTGATGAATTTGAATTTGAAGGTGATGGCGCTACATTAAAGTTAAAAAAACGTTCTGATGTAGCTGTTGTTGAATCGCATGTAATAGCACAACCAATACAGAAGCAAGTAGTTCAAAGTGCACCACAAGTAGAAGTTGTTGCACCATTGGAAAATGCGATTACGAATCGAGTTGAAAGTAAAGTAGAGCAAGCTCCAGTACAAGATGCTAATTTACATAAGATTGTTTCTCCGATGGTAGGAACTTTTTATCAATCACCATCACCAGATAAAGATGTATATGTAAAAGCAGGATCTCAAATAAAAAGTGATTCCATTGTATGTATTGTTGAAGCTATGAAGCTATTTAATGAGATTGAAGCAGAAGTAGATGGCGAAATTGTGGAAATCCTTGTTAAAGACGGACAACTTGTAGAATATGGACAACCACTATTTTTGGTAAAGACGAAGTAAGGAGCGATCATCAGTGATAAAGAAAATCTTAATTGCCAATCGAGGAGAGATCGCTGTTCGAATTATTCGTGCATGCCGTGATTTAGGAATAGAGGCTGTATCCGTTTATTCTGAAGCAGATAAAGATGCTCTTCATGTTCAAATGGCAGATGAAGCATATTGTATTGGACCGAAAGCTTCGAAAGACAGTTATTTGAATTTTACAAATATCATCAGCGTAGCGAAATTAACCGGATGTGATGCTATTCATCCTGGTTATGGATTTCTTGCTGAGAATGCCGATTTTGCTGAACTTTGCAGAGCGTGCAATATTACCTTTATAGGTCCAAGCCCTGAGGCAATTTCCAAAATGGGTACGAAAGATGTTGCAAGGGAAACAATGAAAGCTGCTGGAGTTCCAATTGTCCCAGGTTCTCAAGGGATTATTGAGAGTATCGAGGATGCAATTGAATTAACAAATACTATGGGCTATCCGGTGATTATAAAAGCTACTGCCGGTGGTGGCGGAAAAGGTATTCGTGTTGCTAGAACAGAAGAAGAACTCATTAAGGGAATTAGTATTACCCAACAGGAAGCGGCAACTGCATTTGGAAATCCAGGTGTGTACATTGAAAAGTACATTGAGGATTTCCGTCATGTTGAAATTCAAATTATGGCTGACAAACATGGAAATGTTATTCACTTAGGTGAAAGGGATTGTTCTATCCAAAGACGTTTACAAAAGTTATTGGAAGAAACACCATCACCAGCGCTGACAAGTGATATTCGTGAGGAAATGGGTGAAGCAGCTGTTAAAGCTGCAAAAGCGGTTGATTATTCTGGTGCAGGTACAGTAGAATTTATATATGATCACCGAAATCAGAAGTTTTATTTTATGGAAATGAACACCCGTATTCAAGTCGAACATCCCGTTACGGAACTTGTTACTGGTGTAGATTTAATTAAAGAGATGATTTTTGTAGCATCTGGAAAACCATTATCGCTTCAGCAAGAAGATGTTACTTTTAATGGATGGGCAATTGAGTGCCGCATTAATGCAGAAAATCCTGAGAAAAACTTTATGCCATCAGCAGGAAAGATTCAAATGTATTTACCACCTGGTGGGTTAGGAGTTCGTGTCGATTCTGCTGCATATCCTGGGTATACAATACCACCATATTATGACTCTATGATTGCAAAAGTAATTTCTTATGGAGCAACAAGAGAGGAAGCAATTGCTCGAATGAAGCGAGCATTAGGTGAATTTGCCATTGAAGGTGTTCACACAACTATTCCTTTTCATTTAAAATTATTGGAACATGAAGTTTTCGTTTCTGGAGACTTTAATACGAAGTTTTTAGAGAAATATGATGTAATGAAATAATGCTCTACGGAGGTGTTTGACATGGTAGAAACAAATCCAATGCTAGAGATGGAAACAGCAGGTAATGATCTTGGTAAGGTTGAAATCGCACCTGAGGTTATCGAAGTAATAGCAGGAATTGCGGCATCTGAAGTAGAAGGTGTTGCACAAATGCGTGGAAATTTTGCAAGTGGTGTGGCAGAACGCCTCGGCCGAAAAAATCATGGCAAAGGTGTAAAAGTTGAGTTAGCGGATGATGGAATTAAAGTTGACGTATATTGTACTATGAATTTTGGAGTATCTATTCCTACAGTTGCTGGGAAGATTCAAGACAATATTCGTCAGGCATTATTAAATATGACTGCTTTAGTTGCTGATGAAGTAAATATTCATATTGTAGGAATTCAATTTGAAAATCAAAAGCATGAAAGTGATTTAGATTTAGAGCTTTCATAAATTAAAATAGCCAAGGGTGCATTACCTTTGGCTATTTATTTGATTGTCTAGCTACTGGTGAAATTTGCACTACAATTTCAATAGCGTCTATCGGATTTCTACTTCTTCTCCCTACGATAAGTCAACATCAGGTGAAATTGAGAGTACAAATTTCACTCGGTAAAATAAAACTACAAACTTCACTCATCCGTACGCTTGAGCAGCGGCGCTTTTACTTTTCTTAATTGATTTTATCAAAACATGCGTATGTACTCCTTTTTATGGTATTATCTTTTATGAAAATAAATTAATTGTAATTAAATAATTTTAGGATAAAGATGTTAATCATATATCTTATACATTTTTTTAAAAAAGGAGTAATACATAATGATGAAAAGAAGAACAGCTAGAGAAAAGGCTCTTCAGGCATTATTTCAAATAGATATAAACGAAGCAAGTCCTGCAGAAGCGATGGAAAACATATTACAGGGGGCACCAGTTGACCCGTATCTTGCAGAACTTGTTAATGGAACAGCTAACCATTTAAAAGAAATAGATGAAATGATTTCTAGCCACTTAGAAAACTGGTCTGTTAATCGACTTGCAAAGGTGGAATTAAATATTTTACGGTTAGCGGTATATGAATTAAAGTATGTTCAAGATGTTCCACCTAATGTAGCAATTAATGAGGCATTAGAAATATCGAAGCGTTTTGGAGATGAAAGATCTAGCAAATTTATTAATGGTGTCCTCGCTAAAATAAAAGAAAAAATTATTCAATAAAATTCTTCTGTGATTAACTCGCTATGTGGTAATATACATCATTTTATATGATGAAATAAGGGGATGGATCTTAATGTCAGCGAAAATCATTGATGGCAAACAAATTGCAACCATTATTCGTAAAGAAATAAAGGTAAAGGTAGAGGAGTTAACAAGAAATGGAGTCGTTCCAGGTCTCGCTGTTATTTTAGTTGGAAATAATCCTGCTTCCAGAACTTACGTAACGAATAAGCAAAAAAGCTGTCAGGCACTAGGCATGAAATCACTGCTCATCGAATTAAGCGAAACAATCACAGAGAATGAATTATTAGAAAAAATCGTAGAGCTGAACAATAATCAATCTATACATGGTATTCTTGTTCAATTGCCTTTGCCGAAACAAATCAATGAAAAAAAGGTGATTGAAACCATAAATCCCGAAAAAGATGTTGATGGCTTCCATCCGATTAATATTGGGAAAATGATGACTGGGCAGGATACATTTTTACCATGCACACCTTTTGGGATAATGGAAATGATCAAACATGAAGGGATTAGTGTCGAGGGTAAACATGTTGTGGTAATTGGAAGAAGTAATATTGTTGGGAAGCCTTCTGGCCAATTATTCTTAAATGAAAATGCTACGATCACATATTGTCATTCTAAAACAAAAAACCTTCCCTATTATACAAAACAGGCTGATATACTTGTTGCAGCAATAGGGAAAGCGAAATTTGTAACAGACGATATGGTTAAAACGGGTGCTGTAGTTATTGATGTCGGAATGAATAAAGATGAAAGTGGAAAATTATGTGGTGATGTTGATTTCGAACATGTAAAAAATATAGCTTCCTACATAACCCCAGTGCCTGGCGGTGTTGGACCAATGACGATTACAATGCTTCTTTCCAACACACTAAAATCAGCACAGAATGATTATAAGCATCGCAAACATATAGAAAAAAGTGTATAATGAAAAGAAAAAGCTGTCTTCCAATAAAATGCAGGAAGCAGCTTTTCTTCATACATAATTGAAGGTGTTAAAATGTCTAATACAAAATACTTAAGTGTACATGCTTTAACTAAATACATAAAAAGAAAATTTGATGTAGATCCATATTTAACGGACATTTATGTCAAAGGGGAAATTTCGAATCTTAAACGTCATTCAAGTGGTCATCTTTACTTTACTCTGAAAGATGCAAAAGCAAGAATATTGTCCGTTATGTTTTCATCAGCAGTGAAAGGATTAGTATTCGACCCGGAAAATGGACTGAATGTGTTAATTAGGGGATCGATTTCCGTTTACGAATCAAGTGGTCAATATCAAATATATGTGAAAGAAATGCAACCTGACGGGGTAGGTGGGCTCTTTTTAGCTTACGAGCAGCTTAAAGAACGACTTGAAAAGGAAGGACTGTTTACTCCTGATAGGAAAAGGAAAATCCCTGCTTTTCCTAAAGTTATAGGGGTAATTACATCTCCTACTGGTGCTGCAGTTAGGGATATTATTACGACAATAAAAAGGCGCTATCCAATTGGGGCTATTAACTTGTTTCCAGCACTTGTTCAAGGTGAAAATGCTGCAAAATCAATTGTTAAAGCCATAGAGAAAGCAAATGAACAGAATCTTGCAGATGTATTAATTATTGGTCGTGGTGGTGGCTCAATTGAAGAATTATGTGCTTTTAATGAAGAAATAGTCGCCAGAGCTATTTTTTCTTCAAATATCCCAGTAATATCTGCGGTTGGACATGAAACAGACTTTACAATTGCTGATTTTGTTGCTGATCTTAGGGCGCCGACTCCAACAGGCGCTGCTGAACTTGCAGTTCCTCATATTGAAGAATTAATGGAACGATTATTAAATAGAAAAATGCGTTTAATCCGTGGGATATCTGAAATATATCGTCATGAAAAAAAGCGTCTGGATTATATAAACCGTTCCTATATTTTTAAAAACCCTCACCTTTTGTATCAACAAAAAATGGAACATATTGACCGTTTGACTGAACAGTTAAACAAGGAAAATCAACGGCTGTATGAACGTTCAAAATCAGAGCTTCAATACTTAAAACAAAGATTATACCGTAACCGTCCTTCTGAACAACTAAAGCGGGAACAGGAAGCCTATGAACGGCTATCAAAAGGTCTTCAAAAAAATGTACAAATCATTGTGAATAATAAACAAAAGGATTTTTCACAAATGGTAAGCACATTGCAGGCATTAAGCCCATTAAAAATCATGGACAGAGGCTATAGTGTTACCTATACAGCTGACAAAACCTTACTGAAAAACATTTCACAAGCGAGTATTGGTGATTCCGTTATAGTTAGAGTTTCAGATGGTACGTTGAATTGTACTGTAAAAGAGATAGAGAGGAGTTCGGAACATGAGTGAAAAAATGACATTTGAAGAGGCAATGGAAAAATTAGAAATAATTGTACAGAGGCTAGAAGAAGGGGATGTTCCGTTGGAGGAAGCATTAAACATCTATAAACAAGGCATGGAGCTGTCAAAGATTTGTCATGATAAATTAAAAAATGTAGAAGAACAATTGGCGAAAGTAATTACAGATGATGGGGAAGAGGAGTTTATCATCAAGGAGGATGAGTAAATTGAGTGCAACAGAGCTGAATGTATTTATGAAACAATACATTGTTCAAATTGAAAAGGAACTATCACAGTATATTGCTTTATTAAATGCTCCTCCTATCATTAAAGAAGCTATGGATTATTCTTTACAAGCAGGAGGAAAAAGAATCCGTCCAATATTACTGTTATCTACGTTACACGCTTTACAACAAGATATTAATATTGGTATGTCTTGCGCATGCGCTGTGGAAATGATACACACATATTCACTCATTCACGATGACCTTCCTGCAATGGATAATGATGACTTAAGAAGAGGCAAGCCAACCAATCATAAAGTTTATGGTGACGCGATCGCTATTCTTGCTGGAGATGGTTTGCTTACATATAGCTTTCAACTCATTGCCGAAGATGAACGTCTTACAGCAAATGATAAAATCGAATTGATTAAGCTTCTATCTAAGGCTGCTGGAGCAGAGGGTATGGTTGGTGGACAAGTCGCAGATATGCAAGGGGAGAATTCCACATTGTCCATTGATCAATTAGAAAATATTCATGCGAATAAAACAGGAAAGCTAATGACGTTTTGTATTATGGCAGGAGCTTTAATTGGCGGGGCAACTTCCAAACAAAAGGAATTATTTGCGGGTTATGCTAACCATATTGGAATCGCCTTTCAGATAAGAGACGATGTATTAGATATAGAGGGCAATCAAGATGTCATTGGGAAACCTGTTGGAAGTGATGTAACAAACCATAAAAGCACATATCCTTCCCTATTATCTTTAGAAGGTGCAAAGGAACGGCTACAATATCATATTGAACAAGCTAGAGAAATTTTGAAACAAACGGGTTTACAAACGGAACTTCTTTCCCAAGTGACGGATTTGATTGCGGATAGAAATCACTGAAGCAATAGTTGTTGTAATATGCATGAATTGAGTGTAAAAGAATATTATGTTATACTATATTTACTAAAATTCAATTGTACATAAGCCCTGATGAATCATTTTTTGTGTGGAATGAATGGCCGTTATCACATTAGTGTTAGCGGCTCTTTTCTTAAACATTGCTGTTTTTATAATCGTAAAACGCATACATTTTTACAATCATTATTAGGTGGGTAAGCCTTTTAAGAAAAGATGCCCCGAAACTATATCTTATTAGAAGTTTAATCGAAGTACGAAAAGCAACAATTTATACGAAAACAGACTTACAATAAATAATCTAGCCTTTTCTTGTAGAAAATTATTATTATAATAATGATAGGAATAAATTAACGAAAGTGAGTGATCCATATTGGATCTATTATCAATTAAAGACCCTTCTTTTTTAAAGGATATGAATACTGAACAGTTAAAAGATTTGAGCGAAGATATAAGACGCTTTCTTATTGAAAAAATATCCAGAACTGGGGGACATATCGGTCCGAATTTAGGTGTTGTAGAACTGACACTCGCATTGCACAAATGCTTTGATAGCCCAAAAGACAAAATTTTATGGGATGTTGGTCATCAGTCTTATGTTCATAAAATTTTAACGGGCCGTGCAGACCAGTTTGATACACTAAGACAGTTTAAAGGTCTTTGTGGTTTCCCAAAAATGGTAGAAAGTGAACATGATGTTTGGGAAACTGGTCATAGTTCTACATCTTTATCAGCGGCAATGGGAATGGCAATTGCAAGGGATATAAAAGGGGAAAAATCATTTATCGTCCCTGTTATTGGAGACGGTGCATTAACAGGTGGAATGGCACTAGAGGCACTGAATCATATCGGACATGAACAAAAGGATTTAATCGTTGTATTAAATGACAACGAAATGTCCATTGCCCCGAATGTTGGTGCACTTCATAATGTGTTAGGAAGACTCCGAACAGCTGGAAAGTACCGCTGGGCCAAAGATGAATTGGAAAGTTTTATCAAAAAAATTCCTGCTGTCGGTGGAAAACTAGCAGCTACAGCTGAAAGAATAAAAGACAGTTTAAAATATTTAGTTGTGTCAGGAATATTTTTTGAAGAATTAGGTTTTACCTATTTAGGGCCTGTTGATGGTCATAATTTTGATGCCCTATTTGAAAATCTTCAATATGCGAAAAAAACGAAAGGCCCTATTCTATTGCATGTCATTACGAAAAAAGGAAAAGGGTATAAACCTGCGGAAAATGATACCATCGGGACATGGCACGGAACAGGTCAATATAAAATTGAAACAGGAGATTTAATCAAGCCTGTTAACGCTCCTCCGGCATGGAGTAAGTTAGTGAGTGATACGGTATTAAAATTAGCTAAAAAAGATAAACGTATTGTTGCTATTACTCCTGCGATGCCTGTTGGTTCAAAGCTTGAGAAATTTGCAGAGACTCTGCCAGATCGAATGTATGATGTTGGAATCGCTGAACAACATGCAGCTACTGTAGCAGCGGGCTTAGCAACACAAAAAATGAAACCATTTCTCGCAATTTACTCGACCTTCTTGCAACGTGCATATGACCAGGTTGTTCATGATATTTGCCGTCAAAATTTAAATGTTTTTATTGGGATTGATCGTGCAGGTCTAGTTGGGGCTGATGGTGAAACACATCAAGGTGTATTCGATATTGCCTTTTTACGTCATATACCTAATATGGTTATCATGATGCCAAAAGATGAAAATGAAGGTCAGCACATGGTAAATACTGCGATTAAATATGATGATGGTCCAATTGCCATGAGATTTCCTCGAGGAAATGGGATTGGAGTGCCAATGGATGAAGATCTTAGACAAATTCCGATTGGTTCATGGGAAGTATTAAGAGAAGGAACGGATGCCGCAATTTTAACCTTCGGAACCACTATTCCTATGGCAATGGAAGCAGCAAATTTATTACAAAAACAAGGGCATTCTATAAAAGTAGTGAATGCTAGGTTTATTAAACCTTTAGATGAAAAAATGTTGCAAGGTATTTTGGAAACAAATATGCCTATCTTAACGATCGAAGAGGCAGTATTACAAGGCGGATTTGGAAGCTCTGTGGTTGAATATGCACATGATCACGGATTTTACCATAGTGTTATTGATAGAATGGGGATTCCAGATCAATTTATTGAGCATGGTAATGTAGACGAATTATTGGAGGAGATAGGGTTTACTACCGAAAATGCAGTGAAAAAAATTATCTCCATTTCTCCAAAAAAACAAAAAAGGGCATAACGATGAAGATGAAAAAGCAGCGACTAGACATACTTCTTGTAGAAAGAGGGCTTATCGAAACGAGAGAAAAAGCAAAGCGAGCAATAATGGCTGGCATTGTTTTTTCTAATGAAATCCGTTTTGATAAACCGGGAGAAAAGGTATCTGAAGATATACCATTAATCATAAAAGGAAATGTTATACCATATGTAAGTAGAGGCGGATTAAAGCTTGAAAAAGCCTTAAAAGTTTTCAAGGTTGAAATACGAGAAAAAGTATTATTAGATATAGGTGCATCGACTGGGGGATTTACAGATTGTGCATTGCAAAATGGTGCAAAAATGTCATATGCACTCGATGTCGGATATAATCAACTTGCATGGAAGCTACGTCAGGATGATCGAGTAGTCGTAATGGAAAGAACAAATTTCAGGTATGTGACCCCAGCCGACCTTACAAGGGAAATGCCGAATTTTGCAACTATCGATGTATCCTTTATTTCTCTTTCACTGATTTTACCAGTGTTAAGAACTTTATTAGTTCCGAATAGTGATGTCATTGCACTTATCAAACCACAATTCGAAGCTGGTAAAGAGCAAGTAGGGAAGAAAGGAATTGTTCGTGATAAAAAGGTACATGAACAAGTGATTGACAAAATAGTTAATTTGGCAGTCGAATTAGGTTACAACACAGAAAATATTTCGTATTCACCTATAACAGGAGGAGAAGGAAATATTGAGTTTCTAATTCATTTAAAATGGTGTGGAGAGGAAAATGGACAAAACTTAATACCATTGACGATTAAAGAACTTGTTGAAGAAGCACATATGCAATTATCAAAAGGAGCATCGCATTGATTGCTTCTTTTTCTTTTCCTAACTACTGTCTAGCTCCATCACCAATCGGCTAGCCGATGAGCAAGGCACTTCCACTTTTCTTTTTAGTGTACATTTATTTTAAAATAAGCTAACATGATGATAAAGATATAGTGACATTTAAATGTCATGCATGAGGTGTTTTGGATGAGTAAGGGACAACGTCTAATAAAAATAAGAGAAATTATAACCACATATGATATTGAAACCCAAGATGAATTAGTAGACCGCTTAAAAAATGCGGGATTTAATGTGACGCAAGCGACGATTTCACGTGATATTAAAGAATTACATCTAGTTAAGATTCCTTTAAACGATGGACGATATAAATATAGCTTGCCTGCTGATCAAAGATTCAATCCATTGCAAAAATTAAAAAGAAATTTGACAGATGCTTTTATAAGCATTGATTATGCAGGGAACTTAATTGTATTAAAAACATTACCTGGAAACGCTCATTCCATTGGTGCTTTAATTGATATCCTCGATTGGGAAGAAATTGTAGGAACGCTTTGTGGTGATGACACATGCCTAATAATTTGCCGGGATGAGCAAAAATCAAAGATAATATCAGAAAAAATATTGGACATGCTTTAATAAATGAGGTGAACTAGCCTTGCTGCAAGAATTAACAATTAGAAATTTTGCGATTATTGATGAAATCAACTTATCGTTTGATAAAGGATTAACTGCATTAACAGGAGAAACTGGTGCTGGGAAATCCATTATTATTGATGCCATTCATTTACTTGTTGGTGGAAGAGGATCAGTTGAATTTATTCGTCATGGGGAAAAAAAAGCCGAAATCGAAGGGTTATTTTCAATTCAAAGTAATGAGCATCCATGTGTGGAACGGGCTCGTGAGTTCGGAATAGAGCTGGAAGATGGCATGATTGTTCTTCACCGAGATATTTCTACCAATGGGAAAAATGTTTGCCGCATAAATGGGAAACTCGTGACAATATCTGTTTTACGAGAAATTGGCAGCACATTGGTTGATATTCATGGTCAACATGAACATCAAGAATTAATGAATGATGTTTTACATTTACAGTTACTTGATCAATTCGGAAAGCCGGATATTGAAAAGGCTTCCCAAAACTATAGTGAGATTTTCAAACATTACGAACAAACATTAACACGTTTGCGTAAGCTTAGTGAAAACGAACAACAAATGGCTCATCGCTTAGATCTCATTCAGTTCCAATTACAAGAAATACAAAATGCAAACCTTAAGTTAGATGAAGATGAAGAGTTAATGGAAGAAAAAAGGAAGTTAATGAATTTTGAAAGGTTATTTGACGCATTAAAAACGAGTTTCGATGCCCTTCAAGGAGAACATAGAGGACTAGATTGGATTAGCTTATTAATGAGTCAAATGGAAACGGCAGCTGAGCTTAATAAAGATTATGAACCGATGCTGGACTCTATTTCGAACTGTTTCTATACCCTTGAGGATCTAACGAGGAGTATTAGCGACGAATTGGATCAACTTGAATTTCAACCAGATCGTTTAAATGAAATTGAAACGAGACTAAACGAAATTAATCAATTGAAGCGAAAATATGGACAATCAATACAGGGAATACTAGAGTATAGTGCGAAAATTGAAGAAGAAATTGAAACGATTACGAACCGTGAAAGTCATATTGAACAGTTACAAAAAAAGTTAACAACCTTAAAAAAGGATTTGTTTCTCGAAGGTAAGCAATTAAGTGATCTGCGACAAATTTGGGCTAAGAGACTAAAGGATGCCATCTCAAATGAATTAAAACAGCTTTATATGGATAAAACCATCTTTGAGGTTAGATTCCACCAAAGGGCTGAAAATTATGTAGATATGCAAGATATTCCTTTTAGGAAGGAAGGACTAGATATAGCTGAATTTTATATCTCTACAAATCCTGGAGAGCCATTAAAGCCACTAGCGAAAGTTGCTTCAGGAGGAGAACTATCCAGAATGATGCTTGCATTAAAAACGATCTTCTCTAAACATCAAGGTATAACATCTATTATTTTTGACGAAGTGGATACTGGAGTGAGCGGTCGTGTAGCCCAGGCAATCGCTGAAAAAATACATCAAGTTTCTGCCGATTCTCAAGTTTTTTGTATTTCACATTTACCTCAAGTAGCTGCAATGGCTGATACTCATTTATTTATTATGAAGGAAATGATAGATGGCAGAACGAGAACTACTGTGAAGCACTTATCACATGAAGAAAAAATTAACGAAATTGGCCGCATGATATCTGGAGTGGAAATCACAGATGTTACAAAGGAACATGCTAAAGAATTAATTGAATTAGCCTATACGATTAAAGGTACTTGAAAAGCTATCCATAATGGGTAGCTTTTTTTCATAAGCTTTTGTTATATTTCGAGCGTTTCAAGGCTAAATTAAAACTGTAGCAATTAAAAAGAAAGAAGTTTATTTCTGCTACAGAGCCAAATACAGATAATGTAATATGTGTGTGGACTAGAAGCGAGGAGAGTGAAAAGTTTGAAATGGGAACTTCTTAGAAAAATGTTAGGTGGATTTCTCCTTGTTTCACTTTGTTTTATAGGGTTTTCAAAACCTTTTCAAGAATATCTCCACATTCCAAAAAGTGTCACAATATTCAAAGGTGATGAAATAAATTACGCAAAAGCGGCTGAAGTGTCAACGAAAATTAATAACTCCAGGGACAATGTAAATGTTCAGAATGAGAAACATTCGTTTACTATTATGGGAAAAAAGGCTGGGAAAGATGAATTTTTTCTTGAGTTAGCAGGTCTACCAATCAAAAAAGTAGATGTGAATGTATTAAAAAACTTCCGAGTTATACCTGGGGGACAATCAATTGGTGTTAAATTAAATTCAAAGGGTGTGCTTGTAGTAGGACATCACTTAGTTGATACGAAAAACGGTAAGGTATCACCAGGAGATCAAGCTGGGATAAAAGTCGGAGACATTATAACAAAATTGAATGGACATACGATAGAACAAATGTCCGATGTAGCGCCATTTGTTCAAGAAGCTGGAGAAAGCGGTACAGCTCTTCAAGTAACGATTCAACGGGACTCAGGAAAATTTAATACACAAATTGAACCTCAAAAGGATAAAACGGAAAATATTTATAAGTTAGGATTGTATATTAGGGATTCGGCAGCGGGCATTGGAACAATGACGTTCATTGATCCAAAATCGAAAAAATATGGAGCATTGGGACATGTAATTTCCGACATGGATACAAAAAAACCAATTGTTGTAGAAAACGGACAAATTGTAAAATCAACCGTTACATCTATTGAAAAAGGAAGTAATGGAAATCCTGGTGAAAAACTAGCGCGTTTTTCATCTGATCGTGAAGTAATCGGTGATATACAACAAAACAGTCCATTTGGGATATTCGGTAATTTACACAAAATGATTCAGAATGGTAAATATGATAAACCATTACCAATTGCATTATCTGACCAAGTAAAAGAAGGACCAGCAAAAATATTAACTGTAGTAGATGGAGATAAAGTCGAAGCGTTTGACATTGAAGTGGTTAGCGCCGTCCCGCAAAAATTTCCTGCTACAAAAGGGATGATTATTAAGGTCACAGACCCAAAACTCCTTGAGAAGACAGGGGGAATTGTACAGGGAATGAGTGGCAGCCCGATTATCCAAAATGGAAAATTGATTGGAGCTGTAACGCATGTTTTCGTGAATGACCCAACATCTGGATATGGAGTTCATATTGAGTGGATGTTAAATAAAGCTGGTATAAACATTTATAACAATAAAGAAAAAGCAAGCTGAAAGAGTCATTCTTCAGCTTGCTTTTTCTTTAATTATTGTTTTAACCATAGAGATGCTTAATTAAATATGATATGATGAAAATAAAGATTTTTCGACAAATGTATTTTGTTATAGCGAAATCGGTCGAAAACAAGAGAAAATTAGAGAAAACGAGAGAAAAACTTATTTTTTTTAGAAATTTCAAATAAATAGAAGGATTTTAAATCCAATTGTCGAAAATGTTTATAGTACAAAATGTTAAGGGATAAAAACCGAGGAGGAAACTGCTAGTGAAGAAAATTAAAGTATTTGTTGTAGATGATAACCGTGATCTAGTCTTACTATTGGAAGAGTTTATTTCTTCTCAAGAAGATATGGAATTATCTGGTGCAGCATATAATGGCCAAGAATGCTTAGAATTAATTGAAGAGACTGCTCCAGATGTACTTATATTAGACATAATAATGCCTCATTTGGATGGACTTGGTGTGTTAGAAAAACTGAAAGAATTAAATCTGTCTTCAATGCCTAACGTAATTATGCTGACGGCTTTTGGTCAAGAAGATGTTACGAAAAAAGCAGTTGAACTAGGCGCATCTTATTTTATATTAAAGCCATTTGATATGGAAAACTTAGCAAATCAAATACGCCAAGTGAGTGGTAAAGCAAGTTCTGTCATTAAAAGATCATCATCCTCCATAAGAACCCATAGTGAAACAAAGACAAAGAATTTAGATGCCAGTATTACAAGTATCATTCATGAAATTGGTGTACCAGCACACATTAAAGGTTATTTATATTTAAGAGAAGCAATATCTATGGTCTATAATGACATTGAATTATTAGGTTCCATTACAAAAGTACTATATCCTGATATTGCTAAGAAATACAATACTACTGCCAGTCGTGTGGAAAGAGCTATTCGTCATGCGATAGAAGTTGCTTGGAGTCGTGGTAATATTGATTCCATTTCTTCCTTATTCGGTTATACAGTAAGTATGTCTAAAGCAAAACCAACGAACTCAGAATTTATTGCGATGGTTGCTGATAAACTGCGTTTGGAGCACAAAGCAAGTTAATAAAAAGTCTTTGTTAAATAATATTGTTGCCGCTCATACAGCCTTATGTGTACACGTTCACTAAAGTTATTCGTACCGAATAAAAGTCATTCACGTGTACACATAAGGCTGAAAATCAACAATAATTATTAACAAAGCCAATAAAAAAACAGACTCGAAAAGAGTCTGTTTTTCTTTTTTAAAATTAAGCTTTTTGAACGTTAGCAGCTTGAGGGCCACGTGCACCTTGCTCAATTTCAAATGTTACTTTTTGACCTTCGTCAAGTGATTTATAACCTTCGCCTTGAATCGCTGAGAAGTGAACGAATACATCGTCTCCGCCTTCAACTTCGATGAAACCGAAGCCTTTTTCGCTGTTAAACCATTTAACTGTACCTTGTGTCATTTTGTTTCCTCCTACTGTGTTACACACATGTATTACTATCCTTGCTCAAGTGATATTAGGCGATAAGTTTTAAATACTTTCTACTCCTTACATACCGAACAAAAATAATTCCTCTTAAGAATACCAGTTTTTTTAATATTAAGCAAGTAACTTCATTTTTATTTCCTTATTTCGGAATGTTAGAATAAAATGAAAGATAATAAATAATAATTTCACTTATATTTTGGGAATTCTTAATATTTATCTCGGCAAGCTTTAGATAAAATATTCAATAAGGAATCAAAAATGATAAAGGATGTGACAGCATGACCCTCATTTTTGCTCACCGTGGTGCAGCCGGTACATATCCAGAAAATACGATGGATGCATTTATAGCAGCGGAAAAAAGTGGTGCTGATGGGATTGAACTTGATGTTCAGTTAACTAAAGATGGTGAAATTATCGTTATTCATGACGAAACAGTGGACCGAACAACAAATGGTAAAGGATTCGTGAAAGATTTTTACTTGAAAGATTTACAAAAATTAAATGCCAGCTATCATTCCAAATCTCTCAAAACTTTTTTTAAGGCACCGCATATTCCTACCTTAAGAGAAGTTTTTGACTGGATGAAAGGGAATAATCTCCTATGTAATATTGAATTAAAAACAGCGAAAATTGAATATCCGCTAATAGAAGAAAAGGTTATCCAATTGATCCGTGACTATCATTATGAAGAGAGAGTAATAATTTCTTCTTTTAATCATTATTCTATCATTCATTGCTATCGTTTAGCACCGGAAATAGAAATCGCTCCATTGTACTCAGATGGATTGTTTATGCCTTGGATATATGCATCATCCTTACATGCTACAGCGATTCATCCAAATTATAAAATTGCATCGGATGACATTATTATATCTGCAATGGAATATGGGATCCAAGTTCGTCCCTACACAGTAAATAAAAAAAAGGATATAAAAAGGCTGTTAAATCTTTCTTGCTCTGCGATCATAACTGATTTTCCAAAACAGGCTATACAAATAAGGGAAGATTATCGAAAACATAAATAGAAAAAAATCTGCATGGATTGATATGCAGATTTTTTTTCGTCAATAAATTAAACTCTTTTACTAAAACGTTTCTGTACTTTATTACGTTTACGGTCACGATAAAAGATAAACCCAGTAACAAAGCCCAATCCTCCGATAAAGAAAATAAATCCTACTAAAAATTGAAGCCATAAATAAGGGAAAGGATGTTGTATTATTCCAAACAGCATGTCTCTCATTAATTTTATTCCTATCGCAGCAAAAATACCTGGTATTACTAAGATGAGCAATGCGATCAATCTTATCATCATAAAAACTCCTTACTGTTTTAAACTGGGCTGCTTTCGTATAGATTATTGTTTTTTGTAATTTGTTTTAAATCCTGAATTAGCCCTAGTTTCGGGGCATCTATTCTTAAAAGGCTACCCTATTTAAGTCGAATACGGATGGCTAGAATCTTTTTTCATAAAATTTGTAACGAAGTTTAAGAAATGAGCCTTACCTAAGAAAATGATATAATACACAATAAATTTGTCAAGTGAACACTTTTTCCTTACAATATAGGTATGAAAAATATTGCAATTTCAGGAGGAAAAAAATTGCAAAATGTTTTAGTAGTTGGTGGTGGAAAAGGCGGGAAAGCCATCCTGAAAATATTAAAGGATAGCCATGTCTTCAATGTAGTCGCCGTAACGGATCCAAATGAAAATGCTATTGGAATTAAATACGCAAGAGATTATGGAATCACAGTTGGAAAAGAATGGAGAAACTTTATTGATGATACCATTGATCTTATTGTGGAAGTAACGGGTAATGAACAAGTATATCGAGATATACTGAGCAATTGTAAGAAGGAAACGGTGCTTATTCCTGGAAGTATAGCCTATCTAGTTGCGAAATTATTAGAGGAGAAAGAAGATTTAATTCAGCAGCTTAAAGATGAAACCTATAAACATCAATTGATATTAAATTCTACAGATGAGGCAATGGTAGTTATCGATAAGGAAGGAACCATAATTTTCTTTAATCGCAGTGCTGAACGAATGACAGAAGCGCCGATAACCAAAGCTGTTGGGAGTCATATTCTTGAAGTTATTCCTAATAGCAAATTATTAAGAATAATTCAAACGAGAAGAATCGAAACAAATCAAGAAGCAGAATTAAAGAATGGCAAGAAAATTATTACAACAAGAATTCCGATGATTAATGATAATAATGAGGTTATCGGTGCCATTGCTGTTTTTAAAGATGTATCTGAAGTAGTAGCCCTTGCAGAAGAAATTACAAATTTAAAAGAAATTCAAACAATGCTTGAGGCAATTATTCAATCTAGCGATGACGCTATTTCCGTAGTGGATGAATATGGTCGCGGTATCTTAATTAATCCTGCGTACACACGAATTACAGGTTTATCAGAAGAACAAGTAATTGGACAACCTGCAACTGCAGACATTTCAGAAGGGGAAAGTATGCATTTTAAGGTTCTGCAAACAAGAAGACCTGTTCGTGGCGCGAAAATGCGTGTAGGACCAATGAAAAAAGAAGTGATTGTAAATGTGGCACCTATAATTGTAAATGGGAAACTTAAAGGGAGTGTCGGTGTCATTCATGATGTGACAGAAATTCAGTCACTTACAAAGGAACTTCATTTAGCACGACAAATCATCCGTACCTTAGAGGCTAAATATACTTTTGCTGATATTATTAGTCATTCGGAGGAAATGAATATTTCTGTTGAACAAGCAAAATTAGCAGCAAAAACACCTGCAACCATTCTTCTAAGAGGAGAGTCAGGTACTGGCAAGGAACTGTTTGCACATGCAATACATAATGCAAGTGACAGGCGATACAATAAGTTTATTCGTGTAAATTGTGCTGCAATTTCAGAATCATTACTAGAAAGTGAATTATTTGGCTATGAAGAAGGGGCATTTTCTGGTGCGAAAAGAGGGGGAAAAAAAGGTTTATTCGAAGAGGCAAATAATGGCAGTATTTTTTTGGATGAAATTGGTGAGTTAAGTATTAATACTCAAGCTAAATTGTTACGTGTTTTACAAGAAAATGAGATAATTCGTGTTGGTGGCACAAAGCCGATTCCAATTAATGTTAGGGCGATTGCTGCGACCCATGTAAACTTGGAAAAAGCTATTGCAAGCGGTTCCTTCAGGGAAGACCTATATTATCGTCTAAATCGGATGCCCATACAAATACCGCCATTAAGAAACAGAAAGAAAGAAATTCCGTTTCTATGTGAACGACTAATTCAAAAAATTAATCGTGATTACGGAAGAAACATAGAAGGAGTTACACATAAGGCACTAAGTTTGTTAATGGACTATGATTGGCCAGGAAATGTTCGAGAATTAGAAAACATTTTAGGTCGCGCCATCATTTTTATGGACTACAGTGAAATTAATATTGATGTTACACATTTAGATTTTTTATCCCTTAATAAAGATCAAAAATCATATCCTTCTAATTTACCCGAAAAAGATAAAGATTTAACAAGAATGGTGGAAGATTTTGAAAGCCAAGTTATAAAAGAAACTCTAGCAAATAATAACGGGAACAAAACTGCCACTGCAAAAAAGTTAGGAATATCAGTAAGAAATCTATACTACAAATTAGAAAAATACAATCTTGCAAACGCTGACATGCAATAATTATCATAGTGTGAATAATTTTGCACGGTGTGTAAAAAAGATGTTGGATAATATTTATGGATATTTTTGCGGAGAAATACGTTCAGTTAAAGGTTTTTATGAAAAATGTTGTTAAAAATTTAAAGTTGGTACGATAATTGCATTATAATTAAAATGTTGATGAAAATGAATGAAAAGGGGTTGAAGCAACAAGAATGGATTTAGACGTATTAATCAATAGGGCAACCCAAATTGATGAGGCAACCGTTGCAGTTGCTGTCGCAGAAGATACCGAAGTACTTGAAGCAGTTTCATTAGCAGTTGAAAATAAACTAGCGAAATTTATCTTGTTTGGTAATTCTGATCAAATTCATTTATTATTAAGTGAACACACACCGCATCTTTTGGACAATAATGATATTTTGATTAAACATACTCATTCTTCGGTAGAGGCATGTACTCAGGCTGTCATGGCAGTCAAAAATCATGAAGCTACTGTTTTAATGAAAGGGAATGTTGCGACATCAACGATTTTAAAGGAAGTCTTAAATAAGGATTATGGATTAAGAACTGGTAAGGTATTATCACATATCGCAGTTTTTGAAGTGCCAAGCTATGAGCGCTTTATTCTTTTGACAGATGCTGCTATGAATATTGCACCGAATCTTGAACAGAAGGAACAAATTGTTCAAAACGCGGTACAACTTGCAAATGCGATTGGTATTTCAAATCCGAAAGTTGCTGCGTTGGCTGCTGTGGAAGTGGTCAATCCGAATATGCAAGCAACGATTGATGCACATGCATTATACGAAATGAATCAAAATGGGCGTTTGAGCGGTTGCCAATTAGAAGGACCATTAGCTCTTGATATTGCTGTATCTAAAGAAGCAGCAAAACATAAAGGAATTGAAACAGATGTTGCTGGTTCTGCAGATATACTTCTCGTCCCAAATATTGAAACAGGAAATGCACTATATAAATCATTGATTTATTTTGCAAATGCACAGGTGGGTGCGATGATTGCGGGAGCAACAGCACCAATTGTTTTAACATCAAGATCTGATAGTGCAAAAAGCAAATTATATTCTCTTGCTTTAGCAATTTGTTCAACTAAAAAATGATAAAGGGGAAATTATAATGAAAATTTTTGAATACATGGGAAAATATGATTATGAACAGCTTTTATTTTGTCAAGATGAACAATCTGGATTAAAAGCAATTATTGCTATTCATGATACGACTCTTGGACCGGCATTGGGTGGGACAAGAATGTGGACATATGAGTCTGAAGAGGCAGCAATCGAAGATGCACTTCGTTTGGCTCGCGGTATGACATATAAAAATGCTGCTGCAGGTTTAAATCTCGGTGGAGGAAAAACCGTTATTATAGGTGATCCTAGAAAAGATAAAAGTGAAGAAATGTTCCGTGCTTTTGGACGCTTTATTCAAGGATTAAATGGACGCTATATAACTGCGGAAGATGTTGGTACAACCGTTGCCGATATGGACCTAATTCATGAGGAAACAAATTTTGTAACAGGAATATCACCTGCATTTGGTTCTTCAGGAAATCCTTCACCAGTTACTGCGTACGGTTGCTACGTAGGAATGAAGGCTGCTGCTAAAGAAGCTTTCGGTACAGATTCATTAGAAGGCCTTACTGTAGCGGTACAAGGTGTTGGAAATGTTGCTTTTGAAATGTGCCGTTATTTACATGAAGAAGGTGCTAAATTAATCGTTACTGATATTAATAAAGAAGCAGTAGGGCGTGCAGTGGAACAATTTGGAGCAAAAGCGGTTGACCCTAATGAAATTTATGGTGTTGATTGTGACATCTTTGCACCTTGTGCACTTGGTGCCATTATCAATGATGACACGATTCCTCAATTAAAAGCTAAAGTTATTGCGGGTTCTGCTAATAACCAGTTAAGAGAAACACGTCATGGTGATCAAATCCATGAAATGGGTATCGTATATGCGCCTGATTTTGTTATAAATGCTGGTGGGGTAATCAATGTTGCCGATGAACTTTATGGATATAATCGAGATCGTGCTATGAAGAAGGTTGAAGGTATTTATAATAGCATCGAAAAAGTCATTGAAATTTCAAAACGTGATGGTATCCCAACATATGTTGCTGCAGATAGAATGGCTGAAGAAAGAATTGCCAAAGTATCTAAGTCAAGAAGTCAGTTCTTGTTAAATGGCCGTCACATCTTGAATAACCGCGCATAATTATAGGTTTGCAAAACGCCTCACTTCTAGCTTTTCTTCTGCGGTTTAGGCAAAATGCCTTATACCCTTTATTGCTATAAGTGAGGCGTTTCTTGCTCATATCAAGGATGATGAATCCTTTCTGTACAGCAAATGGAGGTAACAGCTTTGTCATTGACAGATACCAATTTCAGAATACTAGTTATAAATCCAGGGTCAACCTCGACTAAAATAGGTATTTTTGAAAATGAGAACTCAATTCTAGAAAAAACAATCCGTCACAAAACGGATGAGATACAAAAGTTTGAAAATGTAATTGACCAATATGAATTTCGTAAGCAAACCATACTAGAAACATTGGATGGAGAAGGAATTAATATTTCTAAACTTGGTGCAGTATGTGGACGAGGTGGATTGCTTCGTCCAATTGAAGGAGGCACCTATTCCGTAAATGAAGCGATGCTTGAGGATTTACGGATTGGTTTTTCCGGTCAGCACGCCTCTAACCTCGGTGGTATTATTGCTTATGAAATCGCAAAAGGCTTAAATATTCCATCCTTTATCGTGGATCCTGTTGTGGTGGATGAATTATCGCCACTAGCGCGCATTTCAGGATTTTCTCTTATAGAGAGAAAAAGTATTTTTCATGCTTTAAATCAAAAGTCCGTAGCTAGAAAAGTGGCAAACCAATTAGGGAAAAATTATGAACAACTGAATTTAATCGTCGTCCACATGGGAGGCGGGATTACAGTTGGCGCCCATAAAAATGGAAGAGTTATAGATGTAAATAATGGGCTGCACGGTGAAGGGCCATTTAGTCCTGAAAGAGCTGGGACAGTTCCTGCTGGGGATTTAATTGATCTATGCTATTCAGGAGAATTTTATCGAAATGAGTTGACCAAGAAATTAGTTGGTCAAGGTGGTCTCGTTGGATATTTAGGAACGAATGATGCGGTCAAGGTTGAAGAAAAGATTGCAGACGGCGATGAAAATGCTAAGCTTATTTATGATGCGATGGCATATCAAGTAGCAAAAGAAATTGGGTCTGCTAGTGCAGTATTAATGGGTAAAATTGATGCTATCGTATTAACTGGCGGACTGGCATATGGAAAATCATTTGTTCATGAAATTAGCGAACGTGTTAGCTGGATAGCGGATGTAATTATTCACCCTGGTGAAAATGAGCTCCAAGCTTTAGCGGAAGGGGCATTAAGGGTTTTAAGTGGCGAAGAAAACGCAAAAGATTATCCAGGGAAAAACTGATAATAGAGGAGGACCCCATTTTGGCAAAAGAGTATGATTTAGTCATATTAGGTGGTGGAACGGGTGGTTATGTAGCGGCTATCCGTGCTTCACAGCTAGGTTTAAAGACTGCGATTGTGGAAAAAGGAAAATTGGGTGGTACATGTCTTCATCGTGGTTGTATTCCGAGCAAAGCATTGCTTAGAAGCGCTGAAGTTTATAAAACTGCAAAAAAGGGCGAAGAATTTGGAGTAGTAACAACCGATGTATCCATTAACTTTGATCGCGTCCAAGAAAGAAAAAATGGTATAGTTGATACCCTTCATAAGGGCGTACAACATTTAATGAAGCAAGGTAAGATTGATGTCTTTGAAGGAAGCGGAACGATATTAGGACCTTCCATCTTTTCACCTATGCCCGGAACAATCTCAGTAGAATTAAAAACGGGTGAGGAAAATGAAATGCTTATTCCGAAAAATGTCATTATCGCTACAGGCTCTAGACCAAGATCTCTGCCTGGTTTAGATATAGATGGCGAGTGTGTTATTTCATCCGATGAGGCATTAGAACTTAAAGAACTTCCAAAATCTATTATAATTGTTGGTGGAGGAGTTATCGGGATTGAATGGGCTTCCATGCTTTCCGATTTCGGTGTAGATGTAACCGTTATTGAATATGCAGACCGTATAGTGCCGACAGAAGATAAGGATATTTCAAAGGAAATTCAGCGTTTAATGAAGAAAAAAGGTGTAAACATCGTTACAGGTGCGAAGGTTCTTTCCGAAACACTACAAAAAGGCAATGACTCGGTATCGATTAGTGCTGAATTGAATGGTGAAAAGAAAGAATTCACTGCTGAAAAACTTCTTGTATCTGTAGGACGTGCTGCTAATACAGAAAATATTGGATTGCAAAATACCGATATCGTTGTTGAAAAAGGATTCATTCAAGTAAATGAGTTTTACCAAACGAAGGAATCACATATTTATGCGATTGGGGATGTAATTGGGGGATTGCAGCTTGCGCATGTTGCCTCACATGAAGGCATCACTGCAGTTGAGCATATTGCAAATGAAAATCCAGCACCAATTGATTATTCACTAATATCGAAATGTATTTATAGCAATCCAGAAATGGCCAGTGTAGGATTTACTGAAGATGAAGCAAATGAAAAAGGATATAATGTCAAAGTAGGTAAGTTTTCCTTCCGTGCAATTGGAAAAGCTCTTGTTTATGGTGAAGCGGATGGTTTCGTGAAAATCATTGCAGATAAAGATACGAATGATGTATTGGGTGTACATATGATAGGTCCACATGTAACAGATATGATTTCTGAAGCAGGCTTAGCACGTGTTCTTGATGCAACTCCTTGGGAAATCGCACATACCATTCATCCGCATCCAACATTAAGCGAAGCAATTGGTGAGGCTGCCTTGGCAGTAGATGGAAAAGCAATTCATGGTTAAGAAAAGCGGAAGTGCCATGCTCATCCGCTAGCCGATAGGCTTACTTACGTTAAACAATTACTAAACTTTTTAAAATAGGAGGTAGTAAAATGGCTGAAAATCGTCATCAAGCACTTGGATTAAGTGATGAAACTGTTTTAAAAATGTATGAAACTATGCTAATGGCAAGACGAATTGATGAGCGTATGTGGTTATTAAATCGATCTGGAAAAATTCCTTTTGTAATTTCATGTCAAGGACAAGAGGCTGCGCAAGTAGGGGCTGCTTTCGCACTAGACACTGAAAAAGATTATGTACTGCCTTATTATCGTGATCTTGGTGTTGTATTAGCATTTGGTATGACACCAACAGAAGTAATGCTTTCTGGATTTGCTAAAGCAGAAGATCCGAACTCAGGTGGTAGACAAATGCCTGGGCACTTTGGGCAAAAGAAAAACCGTATCGTAACTGGATCATCGCCAGTAACAACTCAAGTACCACATGCTGTAGGAATTGCACTAGCAGGCAAAATGGAGAACAAAGATCTCGTTACCTTTGTAACATTTGGTGAAGGATCTTCCAATCAAGGGGATTTCCATGAAGGCGCCAACTTTGCTGGTGTTCATAAGCTTCCAGTTATTTTTATGTGTGAAAATAACAAGTATGCTATTTCCGTGCCGATTGAAAAGCAATTAGCGTGTGAAAATGTATCTGATCGTGCAATTGGATATGGAATGCCAGGAGTAACGGTTGACGGAAACGATCCTCTTGAAGTTTACAAAGCGGTGAAAGAGGCTGCTGATCGCGGTAGACGCGGTGATGGTCCTACTCTTGTTGAAACAGTATCTTACCGATTAACAGCACACTCATCTGATGATGATGATCGCACATATCGTTCCAAAGAAGAAGTAGATGCAGCAAAAGAAAAAGATTCTATTTTCACATTTGCTAACTATCTAAAAGAGGTTGGCGTAATGAATGAAGAATTAGAAAAAGAAATAAATGATCGTATTATGAAAATCGTAAATGAAGCAACTGATTATGCGGAGAATGCACCGTATGCAGATCCGGAATCAGCTTTGGATTACGTATATGCTGAGGAAAAATAAAAAGTAGAATAGGAGGGAAAAGGAATGCCGGTAATTTCATATATTGACGCTGTAACAATGGCTATTCGTGAGGAAATGGAACGCGATTCTAAAGTATTTGTTTTAGGTGAGGATGTAGGAAAAAAAGGTGGGGTTTTCAAAGCAACACACGGTTTATATGATCAATTTGGAGAAGATCGCGTGCTTGATACCCCGTTGGCTGAATCTGCAATTGCTGGGGTTGGTATCGGTGCCGCTATGTATGGGATGAGACCAATTGCGGAAATGCAGTTTGCTGATTTTATTATGCCTGCAGTGAACCAAATTATTTCAGAAGCAGCAAAAATACGTTATCGTTCTAATAATGATTGGAGTTGTCCAATCGTCATTCGCGCACCTTATGGTGGTGGTGTCCACGGTGCCTTATATCATTCACAATCTGTTGAAGCTGTGTTTGCTAATCAACCAGGATTAAAAATTGTGATGCCATCTACTCCATACGACGTAAAAGGGTTATTAAAAGCTGCTATTCGTGATGAGGATCCGGTTCTGTTCTTTGAACATAAACGTGCATATCGCCTTATCAAAGGAGAAGTACCTGAGGATGATTATGTACTACCGATAGGAAAAGCGGATGTAAAACGAAAAGGTGAGGATATTACCGTTATTACATACGGACTTTGTGTACATTTTGCCCTACAAGCAGCCGAACGATTAGCTCAGGACGGAATTGAAGCACATATCTTAGATTTACGTACTGTTTATCCGCTTGATAAAGAAGCAATTATCGAAGCCGCTTCCAAGACTGGAAAAGTACTTCTACTGACAGAGGATAATAAAGAAGGAAGCATCATGGGTGAGGTTTCAGCAATCATTGCTGAAAATTGCTTGTTTGACCTTGATGCACCTATTATGCGTTTGGCTGGCCCAGATGTACCAGCTATGCCATATGCACCAACAATGGAAAAATTCTTTATGGTTAATCCTGAAAAAGTTGAAAAAGCAATGAGGGAACTTGCTGAATATTAAGAGAGGGAGGTTCATCAAACATGGCGATTGAAAACATAACTATGCCTCAACTAGGAGAAAGTGTTACAGAAGGTACCATTAGTAAATGGCTCGTTTCTCCTGGTGATAAAGTAAATAAATATGACCCACTTGCAGAGGTTATGACAGATAAGGTTAATGCGGAGGTTCCATCTTCCTTTACAGGCGTTATAAAAGAAATAATAGCAGCAGAAGGGGATACATTAGCTGTTGGCGAAATTATTTGTACAATTGAGGTAGAGGGTGGAGAATCATCAGGTACAAAGGGAAATGAGTCTGCTAATGTAGAAACAGCACCTTCTGCGTCAGAAGTTACTACAAACAATACTGGAAAAGTACGTTATTCTCCAGCTGTTTTGAAGTTATCTCAAGAACATAATATTGATCTTTCGCAAGTTAAAGGCACTGGTAAGGAAGGACGTATTACCCGAAAGGATTTATTGAAAATAATCGAATCGGGAACTATTCCTGCACCAATCGAAGAGAAGATTGAACAGCCAGTTGCTGCTAAAACTGCACCAGCTGCTGAACCAGTTAAAACTGCAGCATCAGCTCCTGCACCGAATATTCCTGTTATGCCAGGGGATATTGAAATCCCTGTAACTGGAGTAAGAAAAGCAATAGCAGCGAATATGTTGCGCAGTAAGCATGAGGCACCACATGCATGGACAATGATGGAAGTGGATGTAACAAATCTTGTAGGGTATCGAGACTCTATAAAAAATGACTTTAAAAAGCGTGAAGGCTTTAATATTACTTACTTCGCCTTCTTCGTTAAAGCAGTTGCACAGGCTCTGAAAGAATTCCCGCAAATTAATTCCATGTGGGCAGGAGATAAAATTATTCAAAAGAAAGATATTAATATTTCTATTGCAGTTGCAACTGATGATGCATTATTCGTTCCGGTTATCAAAAATGCGGATGATAAGTCTATCAAGGGCATTGCGCGCGAAATATTTGATTTAGCGAATAAAGTTCGAACTGGAACTTTAAAATCTGATGATATGCAAGGTGGAACGTTTACTGTGAATAACACTGGTTCTTTTGGCTCTGTCCAATCAATGGGAATCATTAATTATCCGCAGGCTGCCATTCTTCAAGTCGAGTCCATCGTGAAACGACCTGTTGTCATGAATAATGGGATGATTGCTGTTCGCGATATGGTAAACCTATGTATGTCATTAGACCACCGCGTTTTGGATGGTTTAGTTTGTGGCCGTTTCTTACAAAGAATAAAAGCCAATCTAGAAAATATAACACAAGAGAATACATCAGTTTATTAATAAAGAAAACCGCTGCCTATCAGCGGTTTTTTTATTTTTTAGAAATGACCTCAATTTTAAAAATTTTTTTGATGTTGATGGAATCTATTTCATTTTTATACTAAAATAATATTAGGTAAATTCTAATTCCATTTTATTTTCAGGTAATTGAAATCGGTTACAACCCTGGAGAAGGAGGCATTACTAAATGTCAACAAATCAAAAAGATTTAGGTTTGCAAACATTTCCCACCTACACTACCAATGATTGGATTGATTTAGTACAAAATTCATTCAAAAACAAAACAATAGATTCATTAAATAAAGAAACATATGAAAACATCAAATTAAAACCTTTATATACAAATGAGGACTTAGAGTTTGCAAAAATCGATCAATATCCCGGCTCACAGTTGCGAATACGTGGATTTGATTCGGTTGGCGATAAGCATAAATCATGGCATATTTCACAAAAAATCAAGAAGGGATACTGGGAGGAGCTTAAAACTTTATTAACGAGTGCAATCGAAAATGGCCAGGAAACACTATCCTTTGATGTTGATTTTTTGAATGACGTGGAGAACGTTGATTTATCGGATTTTAATACTGATGAAACTCCCATATTCTTATTGACGGCATATCATTTTGACATTTTAGCGGATAAAGTAGCTAAACTTAAATCCCCTGCACCTTTTGGAGTGATTGCCACAGATCCGATTTCTCGTCATCTCGATAAAGGAAAATTAGATGTTGAGCAACATCTGTTATTAAAAGAATGGAGTACACAGGTTTTACATGCAAATGAAACATTACCAAATATCAAAACAATTTTAATAGATACCACACCATATCATAATGGTGGAGCAAATGCCGTCCAAGAGCTGGCAATTGCATTATCAGAGGCTGTATTTTATATCGAATATATGAAAAATTATCAATGGCAACCTGAACAAACGGTTAAAAAGCTTGTTTTTCACTTTGCTATTGGCGGAAACTTTTTTATGGAAATTGCAAAAATAAGAGCTTTCCGAGCACTTTGGACAACGATTGCAAGGGCATATGAATTACCGCAATCCACAAATACTGTTACATTAAGTGCTGAGACATCCACCTTTACAAAGTCAGTATTAGACCCTTATGTAAATATGCTTCGAGCTGGAAATGAAGCCTTCGCAGCTATTCTAGGAGGAGTCGAATATTTACATGTTTCACCTTATGACGAAGTTTATCAAGAAAATAGTGATTTTTCAGGGCGAATTGCCAGAAATACGCAGTTAATATTACAAGAGGAAGCCCATCTTAGCAAGTTGGCAGATCCAGCTGGCGGATCTTATTATTTAGAGTCATTGACAAATGAATTAATTGAAAAGGCATGGGAGCTATTCCAAAAAATAGATGCATTAGGGGGAATAGTTGAGGGTTTAAAATCAGGATGGATTCAACAAGAAATTAGTCAAATCCTAAATAGTAGATTTCTAGATATGGAAAGAAGGAAACAATCTGTTATTGGAACGAATGTTTATGCAAATCCAGCGGAACAGGTTTCATTTGTTGATTTTTCACATAAAAAAGAAAAAGGTAATATGATTCCTATTTATCCAATTAGAATGTCACAGCCAATAGAGAAATTGCGAGAACGTGCCTATAATTTGGAGTCAAAAGGAAGCCATTTGAGTGCAGGATTAATTTGTCTCGGTGTATTAAAGGATTATAAACCAAGGGCAGATTTTGTTACAGGTGTTTTAGCTACAGGAGGAATTAAAACGAACTGGAGCAATTCCTGTATTAGCCTAGAGGATGTCAAAAAATATGTAGAGGAAAGCCAGTTCCAATATTATTGCATTTGTGGTACAGATGAATTGTACCAAAATTATGGGCAAAGCATAGGAGAATGGCTAAAAGCAAATTATCCTGCCATTAAAGTAGATATTGCAGGAAAACTATCTGCAGTGGAATTGGAAAGTTACCGCAATAGCGGAATAACCGACACAATCCATCTACATCAAAATATCGTTGAAAAAATCACATCTTTATTGAATTTATGGGAGGTGTAAAACAGCAATGAAGCCAAATTTTCAGGATATCCACCCTTTTGGTGATTTAGAAAATACAACAGCAACAGAAAATAAATATCCTATCAATCAGCAATCTTCAGGTTATATGACAAATGAAAAAATAAAAATAAATCCATTGTATACGAATGCTGATATGGAAGGATTTTCACATCTCCAAGATCTCCCTGGCCTTGAACCTTTTACGAGGGGCCCATACCCAACCATGTACGTTAATCGACCATGGACAGTAAGACAGTATGCCGGTTTTTCAACAGCGGAAGAAAGTAATGCCTTTTATCGCAGAAACTTAGCAATGGGGCAAAAAGGCTTATCTGTTGCTTTTGATCTAGCAACACATCGCGGCTATGATTCCGATCATCCGCGGGTAACAGGTGATGTTGGAAAAGCAGGAGTTGCCATTGATTCGATAGAAGATATGAAAATATTATTTGCTGGTATTCCATTAGAGCAAATGTCTGTATCAATGACGATGAATGGCGCCGTCTTGCCGATAATGGCTTTTTATATTGTTACTGCAGAGGAACAAGGAGTAAGCCCTGAAAAACTTGCTGGAACTATTCAAAATGATATTTTAAAAGAATACATGGTTCGTAATACCTATATTTATCCTCCTGAAATGTCAATGAGAATTATTGCAGATATATTTGAGTTTACTTCTAAAAAAATGCCGAAATTCAATAGCATTTCTATTTCCGGTTATCACATGCAGGAAGCCGGTGCGCCAGCGGATATCGAATTGGCGTACACGCTTGCAGATGGTCTCGAGTATGTGCGAACAGGGCTAAAAGCGGGCATCGACATTGACTCCTTCGCCCCACGCTTAAGCTTCTTTTGGGCAATTGGGATGAACTATTTTATGGAAGTTGCAAAAATGAGGGCAGCGAGACGGATTTGGGCAGAATTGATGAAACAATTTAATCCGAAAAATCCTAAATCATTGGCATTAAGAACTCATTCTCAAACCTCAGGGTGGAGTCTAACAGAACAAGATCCATATAACAATGTCATTCGTACGTTAATTGAGGCACATGCAGCTGCAATGGGGCATACCCAATCGCTTCATACCAATGCCTTGGATGAAGCGATTGCCCTCCCTACTGATTTTTCTGCTCGCATTGCCCGAAATACACAGCTTTATTTGCAAGAGGAGACAGGAATTACAAAGACAATCGATCCATGGGGAGGTTCCTACTATGTCGAATCACTTACAGATGAATTAATGAAAAAGGCGTGGGAACATATCGAGGAAATCGAAAGTTTAGGAGGAATGACGAAAGCAATTGAAACGGGTCTTCCGAAAATGAAAATCGAAGAAGCAGCTGCAAGAAGGCAGGCATTTATCGATTCTAGGCAAGAGACCATTATTGGAGTGAATCGCTTCCGTTTAGAACAAGAGGAACCGATTGATATCCTTAATATTGATAATGCAATTGTTCGACAAAAACAAATTGAAAGGCTGCAGAATGTAAAATCTAACAGAAATGAGGAGGAAGTTCAAAAAACAATTGAAGCTTTGACAGAAGCAGCACAAACAGGAAAAGGCAATTTATTAGAAATAGCAGTCGCAGCAGCAAGAGTACGGGCTACACTTGGTGAAATTTCTGATGCTATTGAAAAGGTATCAGGACGACATAAAGCAGTGATCCGGTCTATATCAGGCGTTTACGGCTCTAATTATTCAAATGACGAGGAAATTGCAGAAGTAATGGACATGACGAAGCAATTCATGGAAAACGAGGGCAGGAGACCACGGATTTTAATTGCGAAGATGGGACAGGATGGTCATGACCGTGGTGCCAAAATCATTGCTACTGCGTTTGCGGATTTAGGATTCGATGTTGATATTGGGCCATTATTTCAAACACCAAAGGAAACAGCTAGGCAGGCTGCCGAAAACGATGTTCATGTAATTGGTGTAAGCTCCCTAGCTGCAGGTCATAAAACACTTTTACCAGAATTGATTAATGAACTAAAAAGCATCGGCAGAGAGGATATCATCGTTGTAATTGGCGGAGTTATTCCAGCACAGGACTATCCTTTCTTAAAAGAAAATGGAGCGGTAGCGATTTTTGGACCAGGAACCGTCATACCGGTTGCTGCACAAAAAGTTATTGAAGAAATTTATCGTCGCCTTGGCTATGAGGAAGTGATGGAATAGATGACAGGACGAAAAAGTCCAGAATGGTCGGAATCGAATCAGTCGTTTTCAACGTCTTATATGCCTGGAGTTGAATCGTCACATGATGGTTTTCATGCATCTAGTAAAAAGAAATTTCGAAAAATAAAAAGTATTGATATTCCGATTGAGGAATTAGCACAAAAATTAATTAGTGGGGACCGTATCATGCTTTCCAAGGCCATCACTTTAATTGAGAGCAACGCAAAGCAGCATTATCAAATGGTACAAGATCTATTGAATCTTTTACTCCAAAATCCATTCCCATCTATACGAATTGGCATTACTGGAGTGCCAGGTGCCGGGAAAAGCACATTTATTGAGGAATTTGGCTATTCTCTCTGTGAAAAAGGGCATAAGGTAGCCGTGCTTGCCATAGATCCAAGTTCGACTGTTAGTGGCGGTAGTATTCTCGGTGATAAAACGAGGATGGAGAGATTAGCGAGACATCCCAATGCTTTTATTAGACCATCTCCGTCTACAGGTACACTTGGTGGTGTTCACCGAAAAACGAGGGAAAGTATTACAGCATGTGAAGCTGCAGGATACGATATTATCATTGTGGAAACAGTTGGAGTTGGACAAAGTGAAGTAATGGTTAGAAGCATGGTGGATTTCTTTTTGCTTTTATCTATAACAGGTGCGGGTGACGAACTTCAAGGCATGAAAAAAGGTATAATGGAACTAGCAGACGCTATTGTCGTAAATAAGGCAGATGGTGATAATAAAAAATTAGCTGAGAAAACGAAACGCGAATATAACCAAATTCTTCATTTTTTAATGCCTGCAACGAGAGGCTGGGAAACAAAAGCATATACTTGTTCTGCTTTAAATGGTGATGGGATTCAAGAATTATGGGAAATTATTCAACTTTTTATAAGGAAGACGAAAAATAACGGGATTTTTACAGAAAGGCGCCAATTACAAATTAAAGAATGGTTGTTTGCTATGATTCGTGAGCGGTTGGAGAATTCCTTTTTCCAACATTCAGAGATAAAGCAATCTCTTCCGCTGATTCAGGATGCAGTAATGAATGAATCAATAACGGTTTCTAATGCAGTCGATCATCTCTTTCAAAAATATCAAGGAAACAATAAAAAATAAATGTATATTATAGAAAAGGGAAATAAAAAAGGATAGCGTATTATTCCGCTATCCAAAAAACATCTAGGGAGTTTAGGGGTATGGATCTAGATGTATTAATATATTACCCCTATTAGAAATTCTTAAACATTCTTTCTTGAAAATTTAAACTAGATAATTTGATAATCAGATGAAAAACCTGTTATTATTAAGATGAGTTATGATAGGAAAGGAAGCGAATCAAAGAGTATGGACTTTAATATATTTATGAATGATGTCGTTCGTCAAGCACGTGATGAGGCTGTAAGTGCTGGGTATAATGAATTGAAAACAGCGGACGAAGTAGAAGCAGCTTTACAACAAAAAGGTACAACACTTGTCTTAGTAAATTCTGTTTGTGGATGTGCTGGCGGGATTGCACGCCCAGCGGCTGCACATGCTGTACATTATGATAAACGCCCTGATCAATTAGTAACAGTATTTGCTGGTCAAGATAAAGAGGCTACAGAGAAGGCACGCAGCTACTTTGTTGGATATCCTCCATCCTCACCATCTTTTGCACTTTTAAAAGACGGTAAGCTTTGCACAATGGTGGAAAGACACGAAATCGAAGGACATGATCCAATGTCTGTTGTAAATAAATTACAAGAAACATTTGATAAATACTGTGAGGAAGTATAGAACATAAAAAAACCTGGAATTGATTTTGTTTTTAATAATGAAAAGCCCAATGTATTCGTAAAAGATACATTGGGCTTTTCTATTATTTAAGGCTCTTTTCTTAAACTTTGTTGCTTTTTTAATACGGAATACTTAGGTAACATCTTATTTTGGTTAATATAAATAAGCTTTATAAGAATAGATGCCCCGAATCTGGTCTACATTAGTAATTAAAACAATTTACGAAAAACAACAATCTATACGAAAACAGCCTTATTTAAAGAAGATATGCTAGACCAGCTAAGAGCGTTGAGGCAATCATGGCAATTAGCATCAAATAGACTACAATTTTTTGAGTCTTTTTTGACATTTTTATCACTCCTTGATTATCCTTTACCTGTGGCTCTTTTCTTAATTTTTGTTGTTTTTATAGGCAAAAATCTCATAAATATCCTTATTAAGGTAAAGAATGAATTACCTTTTTAAGAAAAGATGCTCCGAAACAAGTCTGCATCAGCATTTATAGCTATTGCCGTTAAACAACAATCTATATGAAAACAGCCTTACCTAATGTTTATTTTAGTAGTGAATGGAGCAGGTGACAAGCACTATTCTGAACGAAATAAGGCAATTTGAGTAAAATCATATAATAAGCAGGATTTTCGACAATGTCTGTATAAGTATAATAATAGATTGTAGCAGCAAGGGGGAGAAATACATAAATGAAAAACGTCGATCATATTGGTATAGCTGTAAGATCCATAGAGGAGGTATTACCTTTTTACACGGAAACGCTTTCACTTAAGTGTTTGGGTATAGAAGAAGTTGCATCAGAAAATGTTCGAGTAGCTTTTATTGATGTAGGAAATATAAAAATAGAATTGCTTGAGCCTTTAACCGAAACTAGTGCAATTGCGAAATTCCTTGAAACAAAGGGACAGGGGTTACACCATGTAGCATTTGGAGTAAATAATATTGAGGAACGGATAACGGATTTAAAGGAAAATGGTATCCGCATGATTCAAGACGTTCCAAAGCTTGGTGCACATGGAGCGAAAGTCGCATTCCTACATCCAAAATCTGGACATGGCGTATTATATGAGCTTTGCGATAAAGATAATTAATGGGGAATTTACGGATTTATTACACAGCAGGGGGAAGATTAAATGACAGATATTTATGAGAAAATCAATGAGCTTTATGATCGTAAAAGAGGAATTGAACTCGGTGGTGGCGATGATAAGATTGAAAAACAACATCAGAAAGGCAAATTAACTGCTAGAGAAAGAATTGAGTTATTAGTAGATCCTGGTTCCTTCGTAGAACTTCACGCATTTATTGAGCATCGCGGACATGATTTTGGTCTGGGTGATGTAAAAGGCCCGGGAGATGGTGTTGTAACGGGTTATGCAAAAGTTAATGGACGTCCAATTTATTTGTTTTCACAGGATTTTACTGTTTTCGGCGGAGCTTTAGGGGAAATGCATGCCAAAAAAATTGCGAATGTTATGGATTTAGCAGCCCAAAATGGTGCACCGTTTATTGGTCTTAATGATTCTGGCGGTGCACGAATTCAAGAGGGGGTTGTTTCGTTAGATGGCTATGGCCATATCTTTTATAGAAATGCTATTTATTCTGGAGTTATCCCGCAAATCTCTGTGATTATGGGACCTTGTGCAGGTGGAGCTGTCTATTCTCCTGCAATTACAGATTTTGTATTTATGGTCGATGAAACAAGTCAAATGTTTATTACCGGTCCAAAGGTAATTGAAACGGTAACAGGTGAAAAGATATCTTCAGAAGATCTTGGCGGATCAAAAGTACATAACACCATTAGCGGAAATGCCCATTTTCGTGCCGGGTCAGAAGAAGAAGTTTTGCAAATGGTACGAATGTTATTAAGTTACCTACCGCAAAATAGTAAAGAAAAGGCAAATAAGAATTCATGGGATGGGGATGATTATCGTCCAGATTTAACGGATACCATACCTTTTGATGCCGTTCGTCCCTATGATGTACGATTAGTAATTGAGCAAGTAGTGGACACGGACTCCTTCTTTGAAGTGCAAAGGGAATTTGCTAAAAACATCGTAGTAGGATTTGCACGAATCCGTGGTGAAGTGGTTGGCCTAGTTTGTAATCAACCGAAATTCATGGCCGGTGGCTTGGATATTGATTCATCAGATAAAGCATCGCGTTTTATTCGCTTCTGTGATTCATTCAATATTCCGATAATTACTTTTGAAGATGTAACTGGATTTTTCCCAGGGATTAAGCAGGAGCATGGTGGGATTATCCGCCATGGTGCGAAAATTCTATATGCATACTCAGAGGCAACAGTTCCCAAAATCACTGTTATTCTACGAAAAGCATATGGCGGTGCATATGTTGCGCTAAACAGTAAATCAATAGGAGCAGATATTGTTTATTCATGGCCAAATGCAGAAATAGCAGTAATGGGACCAGAGGGTGCAGCAAATATTATATTTGCGAAAGAAATTGCAAGCAGTGACAATCCGGAAGAAACAAGAAAACAGAAGATAGCTGAGTACCGTGAAAAATTTGCCAATCCATATATAGCTGCTTCACAAGGGATGGTGGATGATGTCATTGATCCTCGGGAAACGCGAATGAAAATTGTTCAAGCATTAGAAATGCTACGGAACAAACAAGAAGATAGGCCATATAAAAAGCACGGGAATATTCCTTTATAATTTGGATAAAAGCGAGGTGAAATGATTATATTAATCACCGGGAAACTTTAATTGTCCATGTGAAGAAATAGCGATATACTAATGGAGTAATTAACTTAAGCTTCTATATTTATATCGAAATTTTATTACATAGCTGGAGGTATATTCAATGATTAATCAAGAGCGCTTATTAAACGAATTTTTGGAATTAGTTCAAGTCGATTCCGAAACTAAGAATGAAACAGAAATTGCAAAGGTTCTAAAAAAGAAATTTGAAGACCTTGGTGTGGAGGTTTTCGAAGACGATACTACATCTCAGACAGGACATGGTGCAGGTAATTTAATTTGTACGTTAAAAGGTTCAAAATCAACTGCTGATGTGATTTATTTCACTTCCCATATGGATACGGTTGTACCTGGTAATGGTGTAAAACCGTCCATTAAAGATGGTTATGTGGTAACAGACGGTACGACTATTTTAGGTGCTGATGATAAAGCAGGTCTTGCTGCAATGTTTGAATCAATCCGTGTTCTAAAAGAACAAAATATTGAACATGGTACTATCCAATTTATTATTACGGTTGGCGAGGAATCTGGTTTAGTAGGGGCAAAAGCGCTAGACTCATCTTTATTGAAAGCAAAATATGGCTTCGCTTTAGATAGCGATGGCAAAGTTGGTAATGTTGTAGTAGCTGCACCAACTCAAGCAAAAATTAAAGCAGTATTATACGGAAAAACAGCTCATGCAGGAGTTGCACCTGAAAAGGGAATATCTGCAATTTCCATCGCTGCAAAAGCAGTATCCAGAATGCCTTTAGGCAGGATTGATGAGGAAACGACTGCGAATATCGGACGTTTCGAAGGTGGACAAGCAACGAATATTGTATGTGACCGTGTTGATATACTTGCAGAAGCACGTTCATTAGTTCCTGAGAAAATGGAAGCACAAGTTGCAAAAATGAAAGAGGCATTTGAAGCTGCTGCTAAGGAAATGGGCGGGAAGGCAGATGTTGAAGTTCACATAATGTATCCAGGTTTTAAATTTGCAGATGGAGACCAAGTGGTGGAAGTGGCAAAGAAAGCTGCTGCAAAAATTGGCCGTGAATGTAAACTGGAACAAAGCGGTGGTGGTAGTGATGCCAATGTAATCGCGGGATTTGGAATTCCAACAGTAAATCTTGCCGTTGGTTACGAAGAAATTCATACAACGAATGAAAGAATGCCAATCGAGGAACTAGTCAAACTTTCAGAAATGGTCGTTGCGATTGTTCAGGAAGTTGCCGGAGAATAATGAAAGTGAGCAGACCATCTCATTGGTCTGCTCTTTTAGGAGGAGTTTTTTGTGTCATCTAGCAGTAAATCAGTCGTTTTTCAGGTTGGGAATGAAGAATACGGAATACCTGTGGAATATGTTGTTTCAATTGAAAAAAATGAAGGTATTACACCGATTCCCCATCTACCCTCATTCGTAAAGGGTATTGTTAAATCAAGAGGGGAATTAATTCCGGTTATTGATTTTGAAATGGTACTGTATCAACAACCTTTAGAAAAAAATGATGAAGTTCGAATGATTGTCTTAAGTACAGATGAATTATCGATTGGATTACTAGTGAAAGAAGCAAAAGAAATTCTTGATATTGCGAATGAGTCTTTAAAGCAAATTGGCTTACTTGCTTATAAAAAAACAGCTTATTTTTCCAGTGTTGCAAACTTACAAGATAAATTAATCACTATAATTGATCCTAATGTACTTGTCTCTACATTAGAAGGAATAAAAGAAATTAAAGACTACATGAAGGAATATGCACAAGAGGTGCAATAAATTTTTCATTGTATTTAATTACATTTTAATAATGAATTATTTTTTATGTCTAGCTGTAGCGCCTATTGGTTAGCAGATTTCTACGTCTTCTTCCTTCGATAAGGGGCATCGACTCGTCCCTCGCTGTGTTGCCTAAATCTTGCGACGAAGACTACGAAATCTGTCGGCGCTTCGGCTTTTCTTATAGGAAGTGTATTACGTGAATCAATTTTATCCTAAAAATGGAAGAGTCATTCTCCATGTTGATATGAATAGTTTCTTTGCTGCCGTTGAAATGGCCCATGATCCTTCACTTAAGGGGAAACCGCTAGCTATTGCGGGGAATCCTGAAGAGAGAAGGGGCATTGTGGTTACATGTAGCTATGAGGCTAGAAAATTTGGTGTGAAAACAACTATGACTGTTTGGGAAGCTAAAAAGCTTTGTCCACCATTAATTATCTTGAGGCCAAATTTTCACCGTTATCGTGAAGCATCATCAGCCATGTTTGCTATTTTAAGGCAATATTCATATCTTGTTGAGCCTGTTTCTATTGATGAAGGATATGTGGATATCACAGAAAGCAGTGAATTCGGTACTCCAATCGAGATTGCGGAAAAAATCCAAAAGCAATTAATTCAAGAACTTGATCTTCCGTGTAGTGTTGGGATTGCTCCAAATAAGTTCCTCGCTAAAATGGCCTCTGACATGAAAAAGCCAATGGGTATCACTATTTTACGAAAAAGAGATGTTCCTGATAAGCTGTGGCCGCTACCATTGATAGAAATGCATGGGATAGGAAAAAAAACAGCTGAAAAATTATTGGCATTTGGAATCGAGAAAATACGGGATTTGGCAAAGGCGAATGATATTCACTTGCGTCATCTACTAGGAATAAGAGGATTGCAATTAAAGGAAAGGGCAAATGGTGAGGATAAAAGAAAGGTAGATCCTGAAGCCGCTAATGATTCTAAAAGTGTAGGTAGCTCGTTGACTTTGCCGAAAGATATTGCAAACCAGCATGATCTGTTGGCTTATTTAAAAAAGTTAGCGGAAGAGACCTCAAATAGATTAAAAGTGAAAGAGTATTTTGCGACAAATGTTTCGATAACTATTCGCTATAAAAATCGGCAAACGATTACCCGTAGTCGAAAACTGCAAAATCCAATTAATAAATCTGAGGATATTTTATCAGCTGCAAAGCATTTGTTTTTAAAGCATTGGAACGGGAACCCTGTTAGGCTTTTAGGAGTTACCGGACAGGATCTAGTGGAACGTCTCCAGGCAGTCGAGCAATTAGATTTATTTTCTTATGAAAAAGTAGCGAAGAAAGAACCCCTTTACAATGTGATGGAAAAACTACGTTCAAAGTTTGGAGAACATGTTGTAACAAAAGGGGTTTCTCTTAAGGGAAAGAAACAGCCTATCCAAAAGAATGACGAACATCAATTTTAACTTTTTTTCTTTAATTTACCTTTAAGGGAGGACCATAATCCTTCCTTTTTTTTGCTTGTATCCTTCAGAGGAATTTTATTTTTATAAATAAAAATATCATCTTTATCAATCGCGTAATCAAGTGTCAAAACTAAGCCAATATTCGTTCCACTTGTATGATTGGTAACAATGGAAAATGAAGTTCCGTTTTTCTTAGCTATTTGGATATATTTAGAAATGAATGAGTAACTAAGATCACCATTCACCAATAGACTTGCATCCGGATGATCTTTAATGAAATGTTCCACCTCGGAATAAATATTTGTTTCCATCACCTGACTTTTGGTTAATGCAACAATTATTCTCTCTCTTAAAGTACCTAAAAATTTTTTCCTTTCTTCTGGCTTTATCTGTTTTTCTCCGTATAGGCCCTTTTCTAAATAATCATCGAGGCTAGGGTTTCTCAAGAGAATGTACCTCCTATAGATATTGTTCCTTACTCTATATACAAAATAAGCATTAAAGGATGTTTATGTTCCAATTTTGCTAAAAAAGACCCCATGATACTTTTTTGCATGGGGTCACATCATTATTAGCTATTAGCAATCATCAATATCTAAATTAGTTACTGGCCACCAGAAATAGCCGTCTTTTTCAAGGAGCGTATCGGATGCATTTGGGCCCATGGTGCCAGATGCGTAGTTAGGGAAATCCGCTTGTTTTTTGTGCTCCCAACTATCAGATATTTTATCCACAAAGTTCCATGATAGAGCAACCTCATCCCAATGAGCAAAGTTTGTCGCATCTCCACGCAAACAATCATCCAAAAGTTTTTCATATGCTTCCGGTGTGTTAATTCCATGTGTACTAGTATTGGAAAAATTTAATTTAACCGGAGTTGTTTCCATATGTTGACCAGATTTTTTTGCATTAAGGTGCAATGTAATCCCTTCTTCTGGTTGAATATGGATTACTAGTAAATTAGGTGCTAATTGCTGTTCCGTATTGTAATACAGGTTCATCGGGATATCTTTAAATTGAATGATAATTTTAGTTGATTTTGTTTCCATTCTTTTTCCTGTTCGAATATAAAATGGAACACCAGCCCATCTAAAATTGTCTATCATTATTTTTCCAGCCACAAATGTTTCGGTATTGGAAGAAGGATCTACATTTAATTCATCACGATAGCCTGGCACATGTTGACCCTCGTTTTGACCTGCACTGTATTGGCCGCGAATAAAATATTCACTTACATCATCCCCTTCAATAGGACGGAGAGCACGGAATACACGGACTTTTTCACTGCGTATTTCATCTGTCGATAATTTGATTGGTGGCTCCATTGCAAGAAGTGCAACCATTTGCAGCATATGATTTTGAACCATATCACGCAATGCACCGCTCTTTTCGTAATATCTTGCCCGCTCTTCCACACCAAGAATTTCACTGGATGTTATTTGAATATTGGAGATGTATCGATTATTCCATAACGGTTCAAACAATGCGTTCGCAAAGCGAATTACTTCAATATTTTGCACCATTGCTTTCCCGAGGTAATGATCTATACGATAGATTTCTTCCTCATTAAAAGCTTTTCTTATTTGGGAGTTTAATACCTTAGCTGATTCTAAATCATGTCCAAATGGCTTTTCTATCACTAATCGTTTGAATCCTTTTGTATCATTTAAACCATCTGTTTTTAAATGTTCTGCAATCGTTCCAAAGAATTCCGGAGCCATCGCTAAATAAAATATTCTATTTCCATTTAATGAATATTGTTCGTCAAGTTGAACGGCCAATTTTCTTAATTCTATGTATGATTCACTATTAGTCACATCATGTGCTTGATAATAAAAATGAGAGATAAACTCATCGATATTCTCACTTTTTCCGATAGACGTTAGAACCGAGTCTTTTACATTTTCTTGTAATTCTTCATGTGTCCATGGACGCCTAGCTGTGCCGATGACAGCAAAATTATCACCTAGTCTTCCTTTTTGATACAAATGGTAAAGGGATGGGAAAAGTTTGCGTTTCGCTAAATCGCCTGTTGCTCCAAAAATCATGATCAATGACGATGGAATTTCAGTGGATCTCATAATAGTATTACCTCTCCTTTTTATCTTCCTACTAATATAGTGCCTTAAATTCTTACTAATACATCAAAGTTAATAAAAGTCCCTACATTTTCATAATTCTATCGTTTGAGCCCATGAATAGCAATATATTTGCAATTTCGTTCGCAAAATAGAAGATTATTGAGTCATTATGGTATTATTTATGGAAAGAAGTAATGGGAGGGCTTATTCATGGAATTATTGTTTTTAGGAACTGGTGCAGGAATTCCCGCTAAGTTAAGAAATGTTACTTCCATTGCATTGAAATTACTGGAGGAACGAAAAGCAGTCTGGTTATTTGATTGCGGGGAAGCAACCCAGCACCAAATTTTACATACAACCTTAAAACCGAGAAGAATCGAAAAAATCTTTATTACGCATCTACATGGAGATCATATTTTTGGTTTGCCGGGGTTACTCGGCAGCCGTTCCTTTCAAAACGGAAATACAGAACTAACTGTGTACGGTCCAGAGGGAATTAGGGAATTTATAGAAGTCTCTTTAAAAATTAGTGATACACATCTGAAGTATCCTTTAAGAATTGTAGAGATTCACGAAGGAATAATTTTCGAAGATGATCAATTTATCGTTGAAGCGGCAACATTAGATCATGCAGTACTTTCATTTGGGTATCGAATAACGGAAAAGGATATGCCGGGAACTTTAGATGCAAAGAAGCTGCAAGAAGATGGAATACCACCTGGACCAATTTATGCAAAATTAAAAAATGGTGAATCGGTTCAGCTTTCAAATGGCAATATCGTTAGTGGAGAAGACTATCTCGGCCCACCATTAAAGGGGCGAATAGTCACTATTTTAGGAGATACAAGAACATGTGAGAACGCAATGAAATTAGCTGTAAATGCCGATGTTCTTGTCCATGAATCCACCTTTTCTGCGGATAGTGAGGAAATGGCTTTTGAGTATTTTCATTCCACTACATCACAAGCTGCGCTAACGGCAAAACAGGCTAATGCAAAGATGCTATGTTTAACCCATATTAGCTCTAGATATGGGATGGAAGATTCCATCCAGCTTACTGAAGAGGCGAAAAAGATTTTTCCAAATACCTGTATTGCTCATGATTTTTTTGAAGTTCCAGTTCCCATTCAAAAGTAAAATGGCCTTGTCACAAACAAAGGCCATTTCTTTTCTTCTTTATGTCAAACATTCCAACCACGTTCGTATTGTACTGGAGATGTGATATCCACTCCAAGTTCTTTTGCCGCTGTTCTTGGCCAATACGGATCTCTTAATAATTCCCGAGCAATAAAAATTAAATCTGCCCGCTCATTTTGTAAAATTTCTTCCGCATGAAGAGGTGATGTTATAAGTCCGACTGCCCCAGTATCGATATTAGCATCATGTTTAATGGCTTCAGCATATTTTACTTGATAGCCTGGAAAAATATTAATTCTAGCAGGAACAACGGCACCAGAACTTACATCTATTAAATCTACGTCTTGCTCCTTCATCCATCTGCAAATCTGTACATAATCTTCAATCACAAGTCCTTCTGGATCGTAATCATTCGCTGATACCCGGACCATTAATGGACCATCCCACACCGATTTCACTGCTTCGATTACTTCTTTTAAGAAACGATAGCGATTTTCTGCAGATCCACCATATTCATCCTTACGATGATTGGATAATGGAGAAAGAAACTCGTTAATTAAATACCCATGTGCTCCATGAATCTCAATGACATCAAATCCCGCTTGCTTTGCACGTAGAGCAGCTTGTTTAAATGCCTCAACTGTTTCTTTTATATCCTCCAAGCTCATTTCCTTTGGAGTCTTCATTTTTTCATTGAAGGCAATTGGGGAAGGGGCAATAATTTCTTGGTCTAGAACTGCTTTTCTACCCGCATGTGCAATTTGGATTCCTGTCACTGACCCGTGTTCCTTCATCATTCCCACTAATTTTGCAAGGCCCTCTATATGCTCATCACACCAAATTCCTAAGTCCTGCGGCGAGATTCTTCCTTGTGGAGTGACAGCGGTAGCTTCAAGGATAATTAAGCCTACTTGCCCAACGGCACGGCTTGTATAGTGTGTATAGTGCCAATCGGTCACTTTTCCGTCTTCTTGAGAACATGAATACATGCACATTGGAGACATAACAATTCGATTTTTTAGTGTGACATTTTTAAGTTTATATGGTTCAAATAATTTCACAGTCAATAAAATATACCTCCTATTTTTGAATTATGTAAAGGCACTTTTCTTGAATTTTGTTGCTTTTGTAAAAGAAAGCCTTGTAAACATCATTATTTAGGGTAAGAATGACTAACCTTTTTAAGAAAAGATGCCCCGAATATTAGGCTACGTTAGAATTTATAACAATTTACGAAAAGCAACAATATATGCGAAAACAGCCTATGTATATTATATCAACGCCACATTTTGGATAAAAGAAACTTGCTTACAAATTTGTAGCTGCCATGTTACATAGAAATGCATGTTCTATCTTAATATAATGACATCCTTTTGTTTAAAGACTACAATATAAGTATCATATTCATTTCAAAAAACTTCATTCATTATATAAGGATCTTATCCTAAACTTTGTTGATTTTGTAAAAGGAAACCTCACAAATAATTTGGTTACGTATAATTAGCATTTTTTAGAAAAGATGCCCAAAACGTTAGTATTTATAGCAATTTACTAAAAGTAATAATCTGTACGAAAACAGCTTTATATAATCAGAATTAGGGTTGGAGGGAACAAAGTGGTTACATGGAATGGTGATGTAGCAAAAATAACAGTGCCTACTCCTTTTGCGGTGGGAGATGTGAATGTATATCTAATAAGAGGGGAAGCTTTAACATTAATTGATGCAGGGGTGAAAACAAAGGAAGCATGGGACATTTTTACCTTTCAACTTTCTCAATTAGGCTATACACCAGAAGATATTGAGCAAGTAGTATTAACCCATCATCATCCAGATCATGTCGGATTTTTGGATTGGCTCCCCGATGGTATTCAAATATATGGGCATCCTTATTGTGTACCGTGGCTAAATGAAGATGAGAATTTCTTTGCTGCACATGATCACTTTTATTATCAATTGTTCCAAGAATTCGGTATTGAAGGAGATTTTCCGGTTCTTTTGAAGCAATGGAAAGCGCCATTAAAGTTCGGAGCGTATCGACCTATTACGGATACCATTCAGGAAAATGACCATATTCCAGGGCTAGTAGAATGGATGGTGATGGAAACCCCCGGACATGCTCAAAGTCACCTGTCTTTTTATCGAGGAAAAGATGGTATTTTGATAGCCGGAGATCATGTGTTGGCGACTATTTCATCAAATCCATTATTAGAACCGCCATTAGTTGCTGGGGAAGAACGACCTAAGCCGCAATTACAGTATAATTCTTCTTTAAAAAAATTATTGAATTACAATATTACGATGACTTATACAGGACACGGAGCGGATATAGCAAAAGTTCACCCATTAATCGAACGCCGATTACAAAGACAGCAGGATCGTTCCATGCAAGTGAAAGAGATGCTAAAGGGCATGTCTTTATCAACTTATGAAATTTGTAAGGGGTTATTTCCTGCTGTCTATCAAAAGGAACTTGGATTGACATTATCTGAAACAACTGCACAACTTGACTTCTTATTATCTATTGGCGAAATTCGAAAAGCAATGGATGAAAAGGGAGTTTCCTATTTTTCTGTTGGTTAATGGTAATGCCGGGTTATGGGTTAGGTCCATAGGAGTCTTCGTATCGAATAAAACCGGTTTAAGTGTATCAAAAATGCTATAAATTGATAATTACTTATGATGTCTAATGATAAAGGACACTAATCAAGGAAACCCGTAGTGAAATGTCTTTTAGAACGCAATAAAAGGCCAACTTGACTGAAAACTCGAAGGGAAATGTCCTTTAGGGCGCAGCAAAAGGCCAACTTGAGCGAAACCCCGAGGGGAAATGTCTTTTAGAACGTAATAAAAGGACAACTTGAGCGAAACTTCGAGAGGAAATGTCTTTTAGGAGTCCGTCTAAAAATAAATGGAGGTAAATATGGTTAATGAAAGATTAAAAGGGAAGACGGTTGTAATCACGGGGGCATCCGGTGGTCTTGGCGAGCAAATAGCGTTTGCGACTGCAAAAAGCGGGGCAAACATCGTGTTGCTTGCACGGAGCTTAGAAAAACTTGAGACCATAAAGAATACGATTGAAACAAGCTATTCTGTAAAATGTATTGTGGAAAAGCTTGATGTTTCCATTGTGGAGGATATATCTTGCGTTTTCGAAAAAATTAATGATGAAATCGGTCCAATTGATGTGCTAATTAATAATGCAGGGTACGGAATTTTCGATGAAGCACATGAGGCAACCCTTGAAGATATTCAAGGAATGTTTAACGTAAACGTTATCGGACTAATTGCTTGTACGAAGGAAGTATTGCCTTTCATGAGAAACAGAAAATCCGGCCATATTATCAATATTGCCTCTCAAGCTGGAAAATTAGCAACGCCAAAATCAAGCGCATATGCAGCAACAAAGCATGCCGTTATCGGGTTTTCCAACAGTTTGCGCATGGAATTGGCACCATACAATGTGTTTGTAACTACGGTTAATCCTGGTCCAATTGCAACCGGGTTTTTTGATACAGCAGATAAGTCTGGAACATACATACAAAGTATCGAGCGGTATATGCTAGACCCGGAAAAATTAGCGAATATCATTGTACAAAGCATGTTTACAAAAAGAAGGGAAATCAATTTGCCTCGTTGGATGAATGCGGGCAGTATCCTGTACACCTTGTTTCCTAGAATTGTTGAAAAGGTTGGGGGCAAAGCATTTTATAAAAAATAAATGTGAATGGTATATACTCTTGAGCCGTTTTTCGGCTCTTTTTTTGAAAAAAAAATAAAAAGTAAAACTTTTTTTGATAGCAGTCTGTCTAATTGAAAAGAGAGAAAAAAGGAGGGGAGCAGATGGAGCTTATATCCCTAGTGGTGAAAGCGAAAAAAGGGGATGATGCTTCCTTTTATCAACTTATGTTGGAGCAGAGGGAACAACTTTATCGAATTGCCATGTCCTATTTAAAAAACGAAGAAGCAGCATTGGAAGCAATTCAAGAAACCACTTTTCGAAGCTATAAAGCGATAAAAAGGTTAAAAAATCCCGAATATTTTTCAACCTGGTTGATTCGAATATTAATCAATTATTGTAAGGATGAGTTGAAAAAACAAAAAAGAGTTATCCAGCACGAAAATATTGCAGCCATTGCAGGAGCGAAGGAAGACGCCCTTCATTTTGAAATGGAAGAAGCCGTCCATAAGCTGGACGATAAATTACGCGATGTGATTATTTTAAAATACTTTCATGATATGAAAATTACGGACATTGCTAATCTATTAAAATGTCCTGAAAGTACAGTGAAAACATGGCTTTATAAAGGCTTGAAATCCCTCAAGAATCAGTTAGAGGAGGAAGGAGGACAAAAATATGTTTGACCGTGAAGAGGAAAAGTTAAACAATGTGAAACATAAATACGAAGGAAGCCCACTACCAAATGAAAAAATTGATCAAGCTATCTTTGCGGGGATCCGTAAAGCTCGAAACAAGAAAAAAAGATTTCAATTTTGGACTAATTCATTCCTATCGGCCGCTGTAATCGCAGTTGTATTTGTCATTACGTTTCACACGATTACTCCGCCTAAGAAAAACACCTCAAGTTTGCCTAAAGATGATAAGCTTGCAGAACTCATCCGAAATGATAAAGGGTTAAAAGCGGCTGTAGCAAATGACTACGTACAAAATATCAACCGTTCTGATGAACATGAGGGGATTAAGGTTGTATTAGATTCGGTTATTGTGGATGAGGAACAGTTGATTATGTTTTATCATTTTGAGTCTAAACAGGTTAATGATGCTCATATAATTGTCGATAATTATTATTTTGAAAAGGAAAATGGAAAACACCTTAAGCTTGGCTCCTTTAGTACACAACAAGGAGTAGATTTTGATAATGGAAAATCCCCAATATACAGATGTGATATTGGCCTTGGAGAAAATTTATCTGACAGTCAATTGACTCTTACGGTGGAATTAAAGAAGAGGATAGGGGAAGACGATGAAAAAACCGTTAAGTATGATTCGAAATGGAAAATTCCATTTACATTAGATCAGCATAAAATTGCAAGGAAAGAAGTTATTACATTAAATAAAACGGTTACGGTAGAAAATCAAAAAATTCTTATTAAGAAGATTAGCTTTTTGCCAACAAGAGTAGGGATTTCAGTTGAACTTCCGTCTGATAATACAAAACAGATTTTTGATCTGCAAGATTTGCGCTTAGTTGATGAACATGGGGAAACATGGCCAATAATAGCGAGTGGTACGATAGGTTCTGGAGCGGGAGATAAAAAAACCTATTATTTGCAAAGCGACTACTTTGCAAAATCAAAAAAGCTGTATATAGCAATTAATACGGTAAGAGCGCTTGATAAGGATCAGTTGTTGGTTAAAGTGGATCCGAAAAATCAAAAAGTTTTGCAAGCACCTAAGGATGGCCAGTTATATAAAGTGACTTCTGGTTCTAGACTGTCCTTTTATTTTAAGAATTTAGATAAAGATTATGATTCTGTGCTCACTATGTTCGATTCTTACATTGATGCTCAAGGCAAGAAGCATTTGCCTAGCTATTCTAACCATTATAGTAATGAGGAAGGAGAAGTACTTGAAATTCCTTATGATAAACCAATACCAACAAAGCCAATTACCTTAAAGCTTCTTGACTACCCAGCCTATATCCACGGGGATATAAAAATCCGCATCAAATAGCCTGCTACTATAAGCAGGTTTTTTTAGTTGATTTTCAAAGGATTTGTGAACAATTGATAAAAATTCTCATTTCCAATGAATTTCATGTTCCTTATTTTTAGGCTTCATGATAAAATAATATCAGCAAATGAGAAGATTTATCATTCTCAATTAATTGTGGAACGGAGAAATGATCATGGCAACTTTATTAGAATTACTTGAAGGCAAAGCAGGAAGTATTTCTGATCTTTCTCAAGTTGATGATACATTAAAGCACCGCTTGCTTCATGTAGGCGTTTTTGAAGGTTGTCCAATAAAATTAAAATGTTTAATGCCATTTGGCGGTCCATGTATGGTAGAATGCCAAGGTCAATTGATTGGGATTCGTCGTGGCGATGCAAAAAAAATTAAGGTTGAGTGTGAATCATGATTACTGCTCTAGTTGGAAATCCGAACACCGGAAAAACATCTCTATTTAATCATCTAACTGGCTCCTATGAGTACGTTGGAAACTGGAGCGGTGTAACGGTTGAGAAAAAAGTAGGAAAATTGAAGGAAATAAAAGGCAATCTCATTGATTTGCCCGGAGTCTATTCTCTTTATCCATTTTCAAAGGACGAATCTGTTGTTATTCAATTTTTCCTAAACGAACAATTTGAAAACATTATCAATATTGTGGACGCATCACAACTTGAAAGAAATTTACAACTTACTATTCAGCTTCTTGAATTTGGGAGTCCTGTTATCATCGGTTTAAATATGAATGATGTTGCGGAAAGAAGAGGCATTCATATTGATTCAGCCGTCCTATCTAAAAAACTGGATATTCCTGTTGTACCAATTACCGCAAGAAGCGGGAAAGGGTGCGGGGAGCTTACACAGCAACTAACATCCTTGCGCCATAAAAAAGATAATGTTCCAAATATACAATATAGTGAAGTAATTGAAAAAGGAATTGCCCAGATAATCGATTTGGTAGAAGGTCAAGATTTGCAACTTCCGATTCGCTGGCTCGCACTTCAAGTGTTAGATGGGAATCCAGACGCTCGGGCTTATTTGGAACAATGGGTAGCCAAAGATAGACTAAAACAATTACTTGACTTGATAGAGCATGATGTAAAAGATAGTACTACTTTTCCATCCGCTTCAAGATTGATCTTTGAAAAGCGCAGAATTTGGATTGAACAAATCATCCAAGATAGTATCGTTACTCAAGCTGAACAGAAGAAGAACTGGACAGAACGAATTGATAAAATTGTAACGAACCGCTGGCTTGGAATTCCAATCTTTTTAGCTTTTATGTATCTTATGTTTACGGTTACCTTTGATTGGATTGGTACACCTTTATCGGACCTGCTAGATTCTTTTATTTCAGGTCCATTAAGCACATGGATAGATGAAGGTTTAAATGCAGTTGGAGCTAGTTCGTTTATTCAAGCTCTTGTTACGGACGGAATAGTGGCAGGAGTTGGCGGTGTTCTCGTTTTTGTCCCGCAAATATTTGTTTTGTTCCTATTTATTTCGTTCTTGGAGGATTCCGGTTATATGGCTAGAGCCGCACTTGTCATGGACCGAGTCTTGGAAAGAGTGGGCCTAAATGGGAAAGCATTTATCCCAATGGTAATCGGCTTCGGATGTAATGTTCCTGGCATTATGGCTGCTAGAACAATTGAACAACCGAAAGAAAGGTTATTAACGGTTCTTCTAACACCATTAATGTCTTGTTCAGCGCGATTATCCATTTATGCTTTGTTTGTAGGAGCATTTTTCCATAAGCATCAGGCCATTATCGTCTTTTCATTATATGTAATGGGGATTGTTGTGGCACTTGTCTTATCGAAAATTTTTTCGAAAGTATTAATGAAAAATGAGCCATCTATGTTTGTCATTGAGCTACCTCCTTACCGTGTTCCCCACGCTTTAACATTATGGAGAAGCACATGGGACAAAGGAAAAGGCTTTGTTCGAAAAGCAGGTACCTTTATTTTTGGTGGCTCTGTTGTCATTTGGCTTTTATCCTACTTCGGACCAGGTGGCATTGGCGTTGACATGGACCATAGTTTTTTAGCGATTATTGGCGGTTGGATTGCTCCTCTTTTGGCACCGCTTGGATTTGGTATGTGGCAAGCTGGTGTAGCTTTAATCACCGGATTTTTAGCAAAAGAAGTGGTTGTTTCGACGATGGGGATTATTTACCATACGCCGGATTCGACAGCACTTCAAGGGTTATTGTCACATTATTTCACACCCTTATCAGCTTATAGCTTCTTAGTATTTGTTTTGCTTTATGTACCATGTTTAGCGACGGTTGCTGCGATTCGAAATGAATCGGGTTCATGGAAATGGACAATTTTCAGTATCGTGTATGCACTTGCTATTGCATATTTACTATCGTTAATTGTCTATTATGGTGGAAAGCTCATTCTTGGAATGTAAGGAGTGGTCAATATGTTGGCAAGTATTATTATAGGCGCCATTATTTTTGGATATGCTGCCTTTACATTGTATAAATTTGTTCGAAAAAGCAAACAAGGTGCCTGTGCACATTGTTCGTTAAAAAATAACTGTCAATCAGCCTGTAATACCGTTTTAAAAAATGAAAAAGTAAACCCCTTTTCGTAAGGGGTTTTTCTATTGCGTCAAATATGTATAAACAACATCGTTTACAATATCGTGCAGGCTAGAAGTGCGTCCACCTCTATTTCCTTTAGAACCTCCCGATACATATGTTCTAAATCTTCCTCGTTTATTTCTAAAGAATTTCTTTCATATTCATATTGAGAAAAGCAGTTTTGAATTAATTTTAGAATAAATTTCTTTCCATATTAACCTCACAAGATAAATAAATCTATCCTATTATACATGGTTTTCAACAATTACAATAAAGCTATTTTCCAAAAAATATAAATTGAAATCGAACGTATATTCGAATACAATATAGAATATAATAAGAACATAAGTTCGTTAATTGGTGTAAAATAAATAAACCTAATGAAGGTGAAGAAAGTGACCGTTGATTACAGCAAACTCCCACATCATAAGATTTTATGCATCGATATGAAGAGTTTTTACGCAAGTTGCAGTGCTGTTATGCGTGGGCTAGATCCGATGGACTGCTATTTAGCGGTGGTTGGGAACAAAGAGCAACCAGGAAGTATTGTTCTCGCCGCTTCTCCGAAATTAAAAAAGGAATTTGGCATTAAATCAGCATCTTCCCGGCTGTTTAATATTCCTAATGACAGCAGGATTCTCGTTGTGGAAGCGCAGATGTCAACTTATTTACAAATTTCCACAGAATTAATAAAAATTTTTAATAAGTATGCACCTATGGAAGATATTCATGTCTACAGCGTGGATGAATCGTTTATTAAAGTGGATGGCCTGAAAAATATATTTGGTGACGTGAAAACAATTGCACATATGATTAAGAATGAGATTCTTGAAAACTTTGGACTGCCCTGTACTATTGGCATTGGTCCCAATATGCTTATGTCAAAATTAGCACTAGATTTGGAATCAAAAAAAGCAAAGAATGGAATAGCGGAATGGACATATGAGGATGTCCCAAGCAAACTATGGTCAGTATCCCCATTACGGGAAATGTGGGGGATAGGAAGAAGGTTGGAAAGAAGACTAAACGGAATGGGGATTTTCTCTGTAGGTGCTTTGGCAAAATATGACCTGAAATTCTTGGAGAAAGAATTTGGGGTTATGGGAAACCAACTTTACCATCATGCTTGGGGTGTTGATTTATCCGAGTTGGGAGCTCCAATCATAGAAGGGCAAATTAGTTTTGGGAAAGGCCAAATATTACTACGTGATTATAAGGAAGAGCATGAAATCAAAGTAGTAATATTGGAAATGTGTGAGGAAGTAGCACGCAGAGCTCGTGCTTCCAAGAAATCGGGAAGAACGATTAGTTTAGGAATTGGATACAGTGACTCTGATTTTGGAGGAGGCTTTTATCGATCCTATACAATGGAAGAGGCGACCAATGTAACCATGAAAATTTATCAAATATGCTTAAACTTATTTGATAAATTTTATACAGGCAAAAGTGTTCGTCAAATAACAATCACCCTTTCCAATATTGTTAATGATATAAATATGCAGTTAAATTTGTTTGAGCCTAATAAAGAGAAATTACATGATTTAGGATATGTAGTAGATAAAATTAGAGATAAGTTTGGTTCTGCATCGATATTGAGAGCCATTTCTTTTACTGAGGCTGGGACAGCTTTAAAACGCTCAGCACTTGTAGGGGGACATAAAGCATGATCCGTGATAGAGGGAATAAAAAATGGAATTCCTTAATGCTTCCAGAGCATGTGAAAATGCTTCGGGACTGGAAAAAAGAAAATATGTATGAACAGAAGAAGCAGCTGGATGAGCAGCAATTCGAACTTATGAACGAATGTCTGACAGAGGCAATGGAAACAAGTAATAATATCACGATTACCCATTATCATAATCATCGCTATGAACTAATCATCGGGAAAGTTCATCATTATAGCCCAATAAACAAAGAACTTCGGGTTATAGATCATTTTGATGAAGTTCATCGCATTTTATTGGAGAATGTAGCAGATATCCGCTTAACAGATTAAAATAAAATGCGTTATAAGTTTAAATTAATGAACATCCACCTTTTAGGTTGGATGTTTCTGCTTTATAAAACCTTTTGATTAAATGTTCGGATGACATATTGTATAAATCTTTGTTTAATACAAACACTCCTTTAAAAAATGAAAACAATTTGAATAATCAATCTGTCTCTTGTTCTTCTATAGATTTCCATCCAATAGCAGTTACTCCAGCTTCCAAACTTAACCGACTCACTATTTTTTCAAGCAACGCAGCTTTTTTAACATCGCAATGCAGCAAAGCCCGTACTATTACTTTTTTACCACCCTCAATGTCTTCACTATATAATTCTTTTAGATCAATGCTTTCTGATTGAACCAATTGCATTAATATGGCCCTAATATGAGATTCATCTTTATCTAAACAAGTGGCAGATACCATATAATCCATGTCTTCCGGCATTTGTTCTCTTGCTATTTTATTCATAAAAAGCGCCAGAGGTCGAAATAATAAATTTACTAATACTACTCCGAATGCACCGATAATACCCGCTTTTAAAAATCCGGCCCCAACAAGAGTACCGGCAGCAGCGGAACACCATAATGTAGCAGCAGTATTTAATCCACGAATACTTAGACCCTCTCGAATAATGACTCCGCCGCCTAAAAAACCAATTCCACTAACCACTTGAGCAGCAATACGTGTAGGACTTTGTTCTCCTGGAATCATGACAGATAATAGTACAAATAAACAAGCCCCTAATGAGACGAGAGAATTAGTCCGCAAGCCAGCCATCCGGTGCCGCCATTGACGTTCTGTTCCTATACACGCCCCTACAAGTATTGCAATAGCCAAACGGACTATAATGTCTTGCCATACCAAATCTTTCACCTCCAAATTTCTAAAGAAGAGAGGTATATAAAACTTATGCCTTTGTCCTCCAAAATAAATATATACAGTTAATATAGCTCACATAATATAAAAATAATCTTTATTTATTTTTCCTTAATAAAAGAAGGAAAGTGTTTTTTATAATTTACAAAAGCAAAATCCCGCATCAGACATGATACGGGATTTGCATTCTTTTTGTTATTCGTTTTTTTCTGCACGGACGATTGACTCAAAGTTTCCCTTATGAGTGCCGTCACAGAAAGGTTTATTATGAGATAAACCACAGCGGCATAGTGAAAATGCTGGTTTTGTTTCAAATACATTTCCTTCTGCATCAATAAGTTCAACGTCTCCTGAAATGCGGTAGGAGCCATTATCATTCACCTTAATTTGAACTTTTTCCATATATAACCACCCTTTCTAAATTTATCATGCCTTCTTAGATGGTATAGAGAAAAGGAGAAAAATGCAACATTAATCTAAAGTTGCGTGGATTCTCCATTCAAATAAATGCTTAAAAATTCATCAATTGCTTGCTCATACTCTTTCTTATTTTCATTAAAGGATTGCGCATGTCCTCCATTTGTTGCCATGAATAACATCTTATGGTCCTTTTTTCTGTCGTATAACGCTTTTGTCATTTCCGGAAGGATATAATCATCCTTTGTGCTATGTATAAATAATATAGGTTTTTTTATGTTGTCGATAACCTTAATAGGGGAAATAGCTTTTAGGCTAAAACCGCCACGAATTCGAACAAAAATGTTTGCAAGAGGTAAAAACCATTTTCCTGGTAATCTCATCTCTTTTGTAAATCGGTAGGCTAACTGTTCACGAAAATCGGAAAAAGGGCAGTCCACAATATAAAAATCAGCCCGGTCTTCAAGGCTACCAGCATATAAAAGGGCTGTAGCGGCACCCATAGATTCTCCGTGAATCCCAATAAAGACATTATCGCCTTCCATAGAAATTAAATAATCGACAACCGCTTTCAAATCGTATTTTTCGTAAAATCCGTAGCTTGTTGTTTTGCCTTCTGATTCTCCATGGCGGCGATGGTCATAGATAATCGCGTTAAAGCCTCTTTTAAGAAAAATGTTCATATATTTGATTGAATTTGTTTTGTTTTCGGTAACTCCATGTGAAAAGATCATAAATTTTTTTCTATCGGGATAAGGTCGAACCACAATCGCTTTTATTAAATAACCAAAAGGAGAGTTGATCCATACCTCTTGTTTTGGTAAATCTTCAAAGTTGGTGGGATCAATTCTATTCGCTGTCACTTCGCGATCATAAATTAATTTTTCATCCTTTTTCGTCATATAGATAATTCGTTGCGACATATACAATCCTAAGCCTGCCGCAAGTATTGTAGTACCCCCAAGAATAGAAAGAACCTTCTTCATATAGCCACCTCCAAAATACAATTTTCTTTAGTTTACCATATGAAAAGGATGACATAAAAAATGACAGCATCACAAGAAATAAGGACAAGTCAGAGGCAAACAACCAACAAAGTGTCCTTCATAAAGGATATGAAGGACAAGTCAGAGGCAAACAACCAGCAAAGTGTCCTTCATCAAAGGTATGAAGGACAAATCAGAGGCAACCAACCAGCAAAGTGTCCTTCATCAAGGATATGAAGGACAAATCAGAGGCAACCAAACAACAAAGTGTCCTTCATCAAAGGTATGAAGGACAAATCAGAGGCAACCAACCAGCAAAGTGTCCTTCATCAAGGGGATGAAGGACAAATCAGAGGCAACCAACCAGCAAAATGTCCTTCATCAAAGATATGAAGGACAAGTCAGAGGAAACCAAACAGCAAAGTGTCCTTCATAAAGATATGAAGGACACTTCAGAGCAAGACAAAAAACAAAATGTTCTTCATCAAGAGAATGAAGAATTAACTCAGACTTGAGTAAGCAATAAACTGCAAAGCATTTAAAAATTATTGCTCAGAATTTTGTCTCTTGGTAGGATGAATCGCATTATTTAGTTCTTCTGCAGCTAGCATATTTTTAGTTGTGTCAGCAGTTGGTTTGCCTTTTTGGCTATAGCCTTTCTCACGTTGCTTTGACATTTTACATGATACCTCCTTAGAATAGACGATATCCTTAAAATGAGCATTACAGATAAAAACTATGCAGCCACTATTTCGTTTTCGCTAATTGGTAATATCCGGTTTCTATTTTTCGAGAAATGGAAGGGGCAATGATGTCAATGGCATTGACAAGACCGTCCAAATGAATACCTGTTTCAATCCCCATCCTCTCCAGCATAAAAACAACATCCTCGGTCGCAACATTTCCGGTTGCACCTGGAGCAAATGGGCAGCCTCCAAGACCGCCTGCTGAAGTATCGAAACGATCAACGCCTGCTTCAAGTGCAGCATAAATATTAGCAAGCGCCATTTTTCTTGTATCATGAAAATGAGCGGTAAGTAAAATCTCGGGAAGCTGAGCTTTTAATTTAAAGAACAAGGAAAACGATTCCGTAGGGGCTGCCATTCCAATTGTATCGGCAACACTTAATTCATCGACCCCAGTTTCAACAAACTCTTCACAAAGTGCAATGGTATCTTCTTCTGCTATTTTCCCTTCAAATGGGCAATAAAACGAAGTGGAAATGCATGCTCGTACAAAAATATTATTAGCTTTTAGTTCAGCAATAATTGGTTTTAGTTCCTCCATGCTTTCTCTAGTTGTTTTATTAATATTTTTCTTATTAAAGCTATTGCTAACTCCGACAAAAACGGCAATTGCCTTGCAGCCTGATTCTAAAGCACGGTCGATCCCTTTACGATTAGGAGCTAAAACAATATTTCGATATGTATCTGAGGAATTAGCCGAAACAATCTCTGCAGCATCCTGCATTTGTGGTACCCATTTGGGCGAAACAAATGAGGTTAATTCCATCTCCGTTACTCCAGAAGCCTTTAACTGTCCAATAAATTTATTTTTAATATCCGTTGGAACGAAGCTTTTTTCATTTTGCAACCCGTCACGAGGTCCAACCTCAATAATGGTAGCCTTTGTTGGTAATATCATGATTTCTCCCCCTTTGCCTATATGTCTATTGTAAAAAGAGGGGAGAAGGAATTGCAATAATAATGTGATATTTCATAAAAAAAAGCAATGCTATAGTATTAGACATTGCCTGTGTTCTCGTTTAGGAAATAATAAAAATTAATCCTCTATGGATAATCTTTTATAAAAATGGTCTACGTCTAGCTTCAGGTGAAATTTGTACTTCAATTTCAATAGCGCCTATCGGCTAGCGGATTTCTCCGTCTCCTCCCTACGATAAGTCAACATCAGGTGAAATTGGTAATACTAATTTCACTCGGTGAAATTTGAAGTGCCAATTTCAATTGCTCGCGAACTACCTCAGCACGGTTTCCTTTGTCTCAGTCGAAGACTACGAAATCCGTACGCTAGAGCTGCGGCGCTTCCGCATTTGTTTTTATGATTTTAAATTCAACAGCTTCTGCTTTAATTCATTCTCCATTGTGATAAGCTCTTGCTCCGCTTGATAACGTTTTGCACGGCCCTCTTGTTGGATGCGCAGTGTTTCCTCTAAAGTAGAAACAAGATTTTCCTGCGTTTTCTTTAATGTTTCGATATCAACAAGTCCACGTTCATTTTCTCGAGCAGATTCGATGGTATTCGTTTTTAACATTTCCGCATTTTTAAGTAATAAATCATTTGTCGTTTTAGACACTTGTTTTTGTGCTTCGACCGCACTGCGTTGGCGAATAAGCGTCAAGGCAATTGCGATTTGGTTTTTCCAGAGCGGGATTGCTGTCATAATAGAAGATTGAATTTTTTCCGCTAACGCTTGATTCGTATTTTGAATTAATCTAATTTGTGGTGCACTTTGAATCGTAATCTGACGGCTTAACTTTAGATCATGCAAACGTTTCTCCAAGCGGTCTGCAAATTGAATCATATCATTGACATCTTGAAAAGCCATTTGATCTCCTGATTCTGCCGCTTTTTTCTTTAATTCTGGAATCGTTTTCGTATGCAATTCTTCCACTTTTAATTCGCCTGCTGCAATGTAAATATTTAAGGCATGGAAATAGTCTTTATTTTTTTCGTATAATTGCTCCAGCATGTTAACATCGGACAATAGTGTTTTTTTCGAAAGCTCTAATTTAACACTGATTCGATCGATTTGAGCACCCGTCTTTTGATATTTTGACAATACTTCCTGCAAAGAACTGGAAATTTTCCCAAACATCCTAGAAAAAATTCCTTTCTTTTCAGGGGATAATTCCTCGGGATTAACCTGATCTAATTTCTTCATTAAATCCCCTAATATCTCACCGATTTCACCGATATCCTTTTTTTGGACATGATCAAGCATGGTATGAGAGAAATTTAATAGCTTTGCTTGGGCTTGTGTTCCGTACATCATTATGGCTTGATGATTTTTTGGATCTATTTGTTCCGCCAACTGTATTGCTTTTTGGCGGTTATCTTCAGGTAGAACATCAATTAATCTTTGCGGTTTTTCCTCATGATTTGCAACAGGTGTATCATGAATAATAAGTTCCTTTTCTCCAAATGGACTGGACAGTAAATCCTCCAATCCATCGCTTATATCTTCCTGCCATAAGCTCTCCTTTGACTCACTCATTTTGCAGATCTCCTTTCATCGTCTATAAGAGGGTCTTTAGGTGTTTGTAAAGTATGCTTCGCAACATTTAATTCAAACTCAAGATGATCAATGTCCTTTGATAGCACTTCATATAAATCATTCTCTATTGTCCTTTTTAATTCCTTTAAAGTATCGCGGGTATCTTTTAATGAAAAGTACAGATCATTATTTTTAACTGGCTGCGCAGCCAAAAATGCGTATTTTTCGGACAATTCTACAATAGAATCTAAATGATAGAAAAAGAATCGCTCCGCTTGATAAAACCTTCTTGGCTCTCTTCTGATAATCGCATAAATTCTTTTGACAAGTCGAATAAGATCTAACATTTGTTTAAATGCACCAATGTTTCGAACGTTAAAAAATACTCTTTGCATCCGTCCAATTTTCTTTTTTGCTTCCTTTAAGTTTTTGACAATATAGGCAAATTCTTTTTTGGATAATTGATGTTTTTTCAAAAACTTTCTTGTGCTTATTGACTTAATGGTAAAGTATATAATTGCGCCCCCCACAATGGCTGAAGCGGAGGAAATAAGGAATGTTTGCCCGAAACCAAAAAAACTAATCAGCCAAACGAGTACCGTAAAAGGCACGGCAACAAAAATACGAACAATAAATGAAAAAATGGACTTCATGTTTAATCGACTCCAATCTAGAGCAGCTATAACTCTCCATACGGATTTTAAAAGAAAAAGTTTCACTCCTCTTATTATAAAAAAGATCATTCACGAAAGAAATACTTCTCTAGTAGTATTGTACAATACATCTTAAGTACTTATATAAAATGAATCAATTAATTTTACAGCAGGAAATTTAAAGTTTTTATCGAAAAAGGTAGAAGAGGAAATGTTAGCGATTACAAAATCATTCTAATCAACTTGGGGGTAAAAAAATGGAAAAACGAGAAGTCGTAATAGTAAGTGCAGTAAGAACAGCTATTGGTAGCTTCAATGGCGCATTGAAAAATATATCAGCACCAGAACTAGGCGGTATCGTCATTAAACACGCAATAGAAAGAGCAGAGTTAAAAGGCGATCAAATAGATGAGGTCATTATGGGAAATGTCCTGCAAGCCGGATTAGGGCAAAATCCTGCACGTCAGGCGGCAATAAAAGCAGGGATTCCGGAAAGTGTTTCCGCGATGACCATTAATAAAGTATGCGGGTCGGGATTAAAGGCTGTTCATCTTGCTGCGCAAGCAATCGTAGCGGGAGATGCTGACATAATTGTTGCCGGCGGAATGGAAAATATGAGTCAGGCACCTTATTTACTGAAAAATGCGCGAGACGGGTTTAAAATGGGAGACCAGAAACTAATCGATAGCATGATTCAAGACGGGCTGTGGTGTGCTTTCAATGATTATCATATGGGAATAACAGCAGAAAATCTTTGTGATCGCTATCAACTTTCCCGAGAGGAACAGGATCAATTTTCTGCAGATAGTCAAGCAAAAGCAGTGAAGGCTATTGAAGAAGGAAAGTTCGAAGCGGAGATTGTCGCAGTAGAAATTCCGCAAAGGAAAAGTGAACCAATCATTTTTGATACGGACGAATACCCTAAAAAAGGTACAACAGTAGAAAAATTAAGTTCCTTAAGACCTGCTTTTAAAAAGGATGGTTCAGTGACAGCTGGAAATGCTTCTGGAATAAACGATGGGGCGGCAGCGGTAGTAGTTATGTCAAAGCAAAAAGCAAATGAACTAGGTATTAAACCACTTGTTACGATAAAAGCAAATGCCAATGCAGGAGTAGATCCAAGTGTTATGGGCATTGGTCCGGTAACGGCGGTGAAAAAGGCTTTAGAAAAGGCACAGATATCCTTAGAGGATATGGATTTAATTGAAGCAAATGAAGCATTTGCTGCACAATCGCTGGCAGTTGACAGAGAGCTAAGATTTAATAAAGAGATTTTAAATGTAAATGGCGGGGCGATTGCGCTTGGTCATCCAATTGGAGCAAGTGGGGCAAGAATTCTAGTAACACTTATTCATGAAATGCAAAGAAGACAAGCAAAAAATGGGCTTGCTACACTTTGCATTGGCGGAGGACAAGGGGTAGCAACAATTGTTGAATTAGCTTAGTAGAATAGAAGGGAGAGAGAAAATTTGAAACAAGTATATACATCCTTCCAAGAAGCGGTTGCAGATATTCATGATGGCGCGACATTAATGGTTGGTGGATTTGGACTTTGCGGTATTCCAGAAAATTTAATTCTTGCACTCGTCGAAAAAGGTGTAAAGGATTTAACGGTTATTTCCAATAACTGTGGAGTAGACGATTGGGGGCTAGGGCCACTTTTACAAAATAAACAAATAAAGAAAATGATAGGTTCATATGTTGGTGAAAATAAAGAATTTGAACGCCAAGTATTAGCTGGGGAATTGGAAGTAGAATTAACACCACAAGGCACCTTAGCCGAAAAAATTCGTGCAGGTGGAGCAGGAATCCCTGCATTTTATACTCCTGCTGGTGTGGGAACACCGATTGCAGAAGGAAAAGAGACTCGCATCCTTAATGGTAAAGAGTATGTTCTTGAGGAAGCCTTGACGGCAGATTTTAGTCTCGTTCGTGCTTGGAAAGGCGACAAAATGGGGAATTTAGTATACAACAAAACAGCACGAAATTTTAATCCAATGATTGCTGCTGCGGGAAAGATTACAATAGCAGAGGTAGAGGATCTCTATGAAATTGGTGAATTGGATGCAAATTTCATTCATACTCCGAGTATATATGTACAGCGAATCATACAAGGAAATCAAGAAAAACGGATTGAAAGAAGAACAATCAGCAAATAAACACCGGGGAAGGGAGAGAGAAGTATGTCTGCAGATAAAGGTTCAGTACGTGAAAAGATTGCTAGAAGAGCGGAGAAGGAAATTGAAGATGGGCATTATGTAAATCTAGGGATTGGTATGCCTACTTTAGTCGCCAATTATATATCAGAAAATAAACAAGTTGTTTTACAATCGGAAAATGGCTTACTCGGTATTGGTCCGTATCCAACAGAGGATGAAATCGACGCTGATTTAATCAATGCAGGAAAAGAAACCGTTACAGCTATACCGGGATCCGCCTATTTTGATAGTGCGGAATCTTTTGCCATGATTCGCGGTGGGCACATAAATGTAGCGATATTGGGTGGCATGGAAGTATCGGAGTCAGGTGATTTGGCGAATTGGATGATTCCAGGGAAGATGATCAAGGGAATGGGCGGAGCCATGGATTTAGTTCATGGTGCCAAAAAAATTATAGTAATAATGGACCATGTGAATAAAAATGGTGAATCGAAAATTTTAAAGAATTGCAGTCTTCCTTTAACAGGTAAGGGGGTTGTGAATCGAATTATTACGGACCGAGCAGTAATCGATGTATCATCGGAAGGACTTGTTTTAAGAGAAGTGGCAACAGGGTACACGGTAGAAGAGATACTTTCTTCAACAGAACCATCTTTAATCGTTCCAGAGGATGTAAAAGTAGATGCTTATTAACGGACTGTAGTAAAATGAATGGAGAGTAGGTGAAAAAACCTGACTCTCCTTCTTCATTTTTTATTTTAATAGGCCAGTTTTCGTATAAATTGTTAAAATCCAAAACCCGATTTTAACGTTCGTAATTTATTTTAAATCCTAACTTAGAATTAGTTTCGGGGCATCTTTTCTTAAAAAGGATACCTATTCTTATAGAGAATGAAGAGCATATAAGATTTACTTTACAAAAGCAGCCAAGTTTAAAAAAAGAGCCTTTTATAAAGGAGAAAATACAATGGCAAAATCAAATAAACCGCAAAAACATCATCGAAAAAAAGAAAAACCGAATGAGTTGCTAACCTTACAAGATACATTAAATAATGAAATTTTATTAAAGCTAAAACAAGCTCAAGCTGAACTAGAACTGGAAGAAGACAATCAAAAACTTCAAGAGGAAGAACGTAAGAAAGAAGAAAGAAGAAAAAGAGAGAAGAATAAATCATTTGCAGAATTATTAAACGAAAATCCAATGGATTGGAAGAAGTTTAAATAAGAAAAACAAAAAAGCGTTCAAGTGGGATTAATCATTGAACGCTTTATTTATTATTTATTTTCCATTTGTTAAATTCTAGAAACTCACGAAATTCAGTTTTTGAAACCCCTGATTTCATCGCATCTAGTACTAGTTTTTCCCATTCAGAATCTAATTCAATATTGTCTGTTCCTTCTTCACCTTCATCATGAAGTAAAGAATTAACAGAAACACCTAGAACTGCCGATACCTTTTCGAGAAATTGAACTGATGGATTGGATTGAATGTTTCTTTCGATGGAGCTAAGATATGATTTTGCGATACCCGCCCTTTCAGCAAGCTCTGATAATGATAATTGCTTTTGTAATCTAAAATTCTTTATGCGTTGTCCAATCATAATTATGTCAACATCCTTCGCTTTATTATAGCATATAACGAAATCGTGGTTCCATATTTAGAACGGTTTTGTAAAAAAATTATAAGAATTGAAATATCGATATCAAGAAGTAAAATAAAATATGTATGATAGAATGGTAGAGCAAAGATTTTTACATTACTTCTAATTCAGTTGACTTTTTATCAAAGAAGTCTTTTATTTCTTGCACAGTAATTCCCATATCTAGTGCCGCTAAAATTAAATCAACCCATTCTTGATCCAGTTTTTTTGAATTAACATCTAATTTCTTTTCCATTTTAACCTCCTAAAATACGATGTATTTCAGGTAGCCCAGCCGTCATCGTATTAACTTTAGACCTGTGACTTTGCGTCCTTATTTTTCAATAAGTTTGCCCTTTTCTGATAATTCCCCATTCTATTTATCCACTACTTTTTGTCTACATTTTTGAGTATACAGAAAATAAAAACGCGATTCTCGAAAAAAATGTCGATGTCGAAATAATGAAAAAACTTTTAAAGTGGAATGTGAAAAAGGTGAATATTTAGATAATTTAAACTATTTTGTCGAAATATATCAAAAAGCATTCTGAAAGGAATTTTATCGCTTCTTTTATCTTACACTTAATATGAAAAAAGACGAACATTTTGTAAAAAAGATTAAGAAATTGTTGAAAACTTTTTAAATTAAATGATAATGAGTTACACATCATAGGCAGAATATATAGCTGTTGGACGAAATGCTCTCACTTCGCTGTTATTCGTAATCTAAGGCTTGTTCAAGCATATCGACCATCTATCTATTTTGTTCACAAAAAAGGTTAATTCCAAAACTTAACGGTGTTCTTGATAAGTAGTATCCTTCGTCAAAGTAAGGAGTATCTTTCTTTCCTCTGTGGTTAAAGGATTGGAATTTACCGCTTGTGCGTTTTTCTTTATTTGTTCAATTGAACTTGCTCCTGCAATAACCGATGTGACTACTTCATTTGCTAAGTTAAATTGTACAGCTAAGTCAGTTATGGACCTTTTGTTAGAGACTAATTTTTCTTGTATGCTAGTTAGCGATTCTCGAAGTTCTTGATTAGAGTAATCTAAATACCCTTTGTCGGAAAGTTTATTCAGCCACTTCTCACTTAATAAGCCTTTAGCGAGCGGGCCTCTTGTTACTACGCTTATTTCGTGGTCCGCAAGAAATGGAAACAATTCCTCCGGTCGTCTGTCCAGAAGACTGTATTGCATCATAATACTGACAATGGAAGAATTTTTCGCATACTCACGAATAACATTGGGACGGATAGAGGAAATGCCATAAAATCGAATAATTCCTTCCGATTTTAACTCTTCAAATGCTTCAATTGTTTCATCAATATTATCTTCAATCATACCACCGTGCAATTGATATAAATCAATATAATCGGTTTGTAACCTTCTTAGGCTTTCTTTTACAGCTTCCTTTATATACTTTTTCGAAGGATCCCAGCTCCATCCTGAATGATCTTTATTCGGGCGATTTCCTACTTTTGTAGCTAAAATCACCTTATCGCGAACATGCTTTAATGATTTCCCAACAATCTCCTCATTTACCCCAAAATCATACAAATCAGCAGTATCAAAATAATTGATGCCTTCCTCTAGCGCGGCGTCTATCATTTCTTTTGCATATTTTTCGTTAGTCCCTAGTGACATACATCCTAATCCAAGCGCAGAAATATATAAATCAGAAGTTCCTAGTCTATTTTTTTTCATTTTATTTTTCCTTTCGCTTTATTTTCTCTATTTTAGCGAAAAATACTATTAGTTCGCAAAACATTTGCTATTTGTTGACTTTCTTAATCCAATCATGAACATAGTAATACTGTTTTCTATATAATTTTAATTGCTCTCTAATTTCCCATGCTTTTCCACTCATCGTAATCCCCTTTGCATATACATAGATTTTCACAGGTATGTCTCCTTTTTTCGGAGGGCTTGACATTCGCCTCCGCTTTTCTTATTTGTTAAAATGTATGAATAATAGACTATGGAATAGAACAAGGAGAGTTAATGATGCATAAATTTGCGGAAAAAACAATTAAGTCGGAGAAAATTTTCGAGGGGAAAGTTGTTCGATTACAAGTAGATGAAGTCCAGCTACCGAATGGTAATTTTTCTAAAAGGGAAATTATAAAGCATCCTGGTGCAGTTGCTATTTTGGCAATTACACCGGATGAAAGAATTGTCTTAGTTGATCAATATCGAAAACCGCTGGATCGTGCACTTATTGAAATTCCTGCAGGAAAATTAGAGCCAGGAGAGAAACCAGAAGTAACAGCAATTAGAGAATTAGAAGAGGAAACAGGGTATTCATGTGACGACCTTGAATTAATTACTTCCTTTTATACATCTCCTGGATTTGCCGATGAGCTAATACATTTATATTTAGCAAAGGGACTTAAAAAGCTGGAGCAACCTAAGAGTATGGATGAGGATGAATTTGTGGAACTATTAGAGGTGACTTTGGAAGAGGCTGTTCAACTAGTCCAAGAACAGAAAATATATGATGCCAAAACAGCCTATGCGATTCAATATTTACAACTAAAAGAGGCGTTAAATAAAAATGAATAATTACTTTGTCGACCTTCATATTCATATCGGCAGGACAAAAACGGGAAAGCCTGTCAAAATTACTGCTTCAAAATCATTAACATTGACGAATATTTTACGCACAGCGAAGGCACCTAAAGGATTGGATATTGTAGGTATTATTGATTGTCATTCGCCAGAAGTAATTGCTGAAATAGAGGACTTGCTAGATTGTTCCGACTTAATAGAAATGGAGGAGGGGGGATTCCGATACCAAGAAACGGTGACACTTATACCAGGTGTAGAAATAGAAGTGAATGATGAGAATTGTAAAGGGCCCATTCATGTCCTTGGATACTTTCCGTCTTTACAATCCTTAAAGAAGTTTTCCATGTGGTACCAAACAAAGGTGAAGAATGCACAGTTAAGTACACAAAGAATTCATGAAAATGCTGTTTCGTTGCAAAAGAAAATTAAATCCATGGGAGGAATATTTATCCCTGCCCATGTATTTACACCATTCAAAAGTTTGTATGGTAAAGGTGTAGAAAGGTCATTAACGGAAATTTTAGATCCTAATCTTATTGATGGAATTGAGTTAGGGTTAAGCTCTAATACAGAAATGGCTGATCAAATACATGAATTACACCAATATACTTTTGTTAGTAATTCCGATGCTCATTCTCTAGGGAAAATTGCTCGGGAATATCAAGTAATGAAACTAGAAACACCAACGTTTTCAGCACTGTTAAAAGCCTTACACCATATAGATGGCAATGAAATAGTTGCAAACTATGGCTTGAATCCATATCTTGGGAAATATTATAAAACCACTTGTGCAAAATGTGATGAGCCAAAAGTAGCGGATGTTTGCCCTCATTGTCGTTCCTCTCAGTTTACAAAAGGAGTGTCAGAGCGGATAAATGAGCTAGCGACGGAACAAGAAGGTATCAATAGACCACCTTATATACACCAAGTTCCGCTAGATTTTTTACCAGGATTAGGACCAAAAACAATGCATAAATTATTGGATTTCTTTAGTACAGAAATGAATATACTTCATCTTGTTCCAGAGGAAGAGCTGAAAAAAGTAGTGAAACCAGATCTCGCAGATATGATAATCCATGCAAGGCAAGGAACGATACAGCTTACTGCCGGCGGTGGAGGGCACTATGGAAAAGTGGATAATACTAAATAAAATGAACTGTGGAGGAATTCACAACAAATATGAACTATTTTCAATTAATAAGTGAAATAAGTAAAGAATTAGAAGAAGAAGGAATTTCTTATCATTATGCAAAAACGACTTCTCTTTGGATTCAAGGAGTCGATGTAGCCCATTCTAATGAGATTTTTCTTGAGGTTCAATGGGATTTATTCGAGAAAGTGAAGAAAACTTTTCGTTTGAATTCCTTAAAAGAGATAACACATAATCCTACAACTGCTACCTTCTGTACACAATATAAGCAGTATACTATTTATGTTAAATGTAATTATAATACAACGATCCGAACCCACCCTTATCGTGTGAAAGTAATAAAAGATGGAAGTTCATTTTGGTGTATATCGCTTTATCACTATCTTTTTGACTTAAATCAAGATATAGATGTAGATTTAATTCATGAATTTCTACATAAAGAACAGCAAGTCATTACAAACCAAAATGAGGAAGCATGGAATCAACATAATTATGAAGCATTATTAACCCGACATGGAAATCCAGCGGAATTAGCAGAAAAAATAAAGCAAAATCCGCAATGGCGTCTACATCCTTTTTATAAATACTTTGGGGAAGTGATTGACAAAAAAGTAATTCATTTAATGGGATCAAATGGTATTAAAGGAGTAGCTTTATCCATGCTTGGGGCTAACGTTACAATAGTTGATTTTTCAAAAGAAAATCAACTATTTGCAAAAGAGTTGTCTAAGGCTGCCGAGGCTCCGTTAAATTATATTGTATCTGATGTTTTATCGTTGCCTATTGAAAAATATAGTAACCAATATGATTTTGCTCTGATGGAGCTAGGTGTTCTTCATTATTATATTGATTTATTCCCATTAATGGAGCATATATCGAATTTACTTCGACCAGGAGGGAAATTCATTTTACATGAGTTTCATCCTATTTCAACGAAACTAATTACATCCTCAGGAAAAAAACATAAAGTCACAGGCAACTATTTTGATCCATCCATAATAAATAGAGATGTTGCTTTTACAAAACACATGCCGATTGAGGTTAAAGAAAGTCTAGAACAGGTATTACAAAGAAAATGGAGTTTAGGTGAATTAATTACAACAATTGGACAGTGTGGGATGTATATTGAAGTTCTTGAAGAGGAACCGAATCATAAAATTCATGATATCGGTTTACCAAAAACCTTTACGTTAGTTGCTAGAAAAATATAAAATTTTTTGGTCACCATATTAAATGGTGGCCAATTATTTTTTCTCCTCCTTTTTTATTATTTTGATAACTCGTTTAAGAGAAAGGAATAACCTAGCATTGACGAGCATAAAGTTTAATAGAGAACTTTAAAGGTATAGCCATGACAGTTACTCTATTAAAATTGAACCAGGAGGAAGTAGAAAATGCGGAAAAAAAAGTTGCAGTCTAATCCCATCATTAATCATGTTCAAGAATACTCCTCAATATATTCATTTGTGATTATATTATTCCTTATGGGGATTGTCTTCGGAGCGGTTATTGTAAATAGCCTTTCTCTGTCTCAAAAGGAAGACTTATATTATTATTTAAATCAATTTTTTGGAGTAGTTTCCAAAGATAAAGTAGCGGATTCGTCTGATTTATTTAGATTAAGCTTTCTTCATAATATAAAATTTTTAGGATTTATGTGGCTGTTAGGAATATCCATCATTGGACTTCCGCTAATATTAATTTTGTTGTTTTTAAAGGGAGTAGTTGTTGGTTTTTCGGTAGGGTTTTTAGTGAATCAAATGGGATGGAATGGTTTTTTGCTTTCCTTTGTAACGGTTTTACCGCAAAATCTCTTTATTATACCTATGTTTATTTTTATCGCAGTAGTATCCGTTTGTTTTTCCTTTCAGATCATTCGGAAAATATTTGTAAAGCAATCATTAGCCTTTCCATTTATACCGCTTTTTTCAAGTTATGTTGTATTCATGCTAATAGCAGTGGGTGCAATTGCAATTGCTGCGGGAATTGAGGCCTATATATCTCCTTCTTTAATGAAGTCCGTTGTAACATATATTCAAAAATAATAATTATTATATAATAAGAAATACACTTTCTAAACGAGAATAATTTTATTTTGAAAAATGAATTCCTTCTGCTATAATTATTGTGATAGTTGGCGAGGGAGGATACTTTTTATGGAAAGCCGTATCGAGAGAATTAAAAAGCAATTACACTCAGCAAGCTATAAGCTAACTCCTCAGCGCGAGGCAACCGTTCGTGTGTTGCTTGAAAATGAAGAAGACCATTTAAGTGCTGAAGATGTTTACCTCCTTGTAAAAGAAAAATCGCCAGAAATTGGGTTGGCTACCGTTTATCGAACGCTAGAATTGTTAACAGAATTAAAGGTTGTCGATAAAATTAACTTTGGTGATGGAGTATCTCGTTATGATTTACGCCAGGAAGGTGCAGCCCATTTTCATCATCATTTAGTTTGCATTGAATGCGGTGCCGTTGATGAAATACAAGAAGATTTACTTGAAGATGTTGAGGCAATTGTTGAAAAACGCTGGAATTTCAAAATTAAAGATCATCGTTTAACATTTCACGGAATTTGTTGGCGATGCCATGATAAAGTAGAAAATAAAGATGACGAGGCTGACTCAGAATAATAGGAGTCAGTCTTTTCTTTTATAATTTAGTATTTGTCTAGATCCGGAGCCTGCGCTTTTATTTTTAGATACAGGTATAAAATCCCTCAAGTCTGTCATAGCTTGTATTAAACAAATTGAAAATGTTGAGGGAAGGACGAGTTATTAATGTCTGGAATTAGGCTGTTTTTTAAAACATTAAAGGTGTTTATCCTATTTACCGGGTGCACATTGCTCTTTTATTATGGTATTATGTGGGTAAATCAAGAATACGAAAACTATCATCGATATGATGAACCAAAAGGGACAGCGATTAAAGTTAATTCTACTAATAAAAGGGATTCTAATTGGGTCGATCGCTTGTTACTTTTTTATTTAGATGGGGAGTAATGATAAATGGAAGATCGCTTGAAAGATTTTATCCACTTTATGGTAGTCGAAAAAGGATTATCGCAAAATACGGTAATTTCGTATGAAAGAGACTTAAAAAATTATCTATTATACATTCAAAAAGTGGAGCAGGTTAAGTCGTTAAATGACATGACAAGAGTACAAATTGTTCATTTTCTGCATCATTTAAAGCAGCAAGGAAAATCATCTAAAACACTTGCTAGACATGTTGCATCAATAAGATCTTTTCATCAGTTTTTACTACGTGAAAAAGCTACGGATCATGATCCTTCTGTGCATATTGAATCCCCGCAAATTGAAAAGACACTTCCAAAGGTTTTAAACTTAGCGGAAGTAGAAGCATTGCTAGAATCCCCTGATGAGGAATCTCCATTAGGTATTCGTGACCGGGCAATGTTAGAGTTGCTTTATGCGACAGGCATCCGCGTCAGTGAATTAATTCAGCTTAATTTGGATGATCTCCATTTGACAATGGGCTTCATTCGTTGTATTGGAAAAGGGAATAAAGAAAGAATCATTCCAATAGGAAAAACGGCTAGTAATGTAATAGAGAACTATATTAAGGATGGACGTCCAAAACTTCAGTCCAAACAATTATCAACTGAAGCCTTATTTTTAAATCATCATGGTAAGCGGTTAACAAGGCAAGGATTTTGGAAAATACTAAAAGGGCTTGCCATGAAAGCAAATATAGAAAAAGAACTTACTCCACATACTTTAAGACATTCCTTTGCAACACATCTACTAGAAAATGGTGCTGATTTACGTGCTGTCCAAGAAATGTTAGGACATGCGGATATTTCAACTACTCAAATATATACACATGTAACGAAAATACGATTAAAAGATGTTTATTCCAAACATCATCCGCGCGCATAATATTCTTATTGACTATAATAATAACTAACAGATTTACATAGTAATATTTTCACACCGCTAATCAATAGCGGTTTTTTCTTGTCTAATCCGATTCAAATTTAGTAAAATAAAAAAGAAGTCAGACCTCTTACAAGTATTTCGATTCGATTATCGATGAAAGTAGTGGGAATGATAGTTATGATTAAATGGGCTGTTTTCGTACAAATTGTTACTTTTCGTAATTTGTTTTAAATTCTAAAATAAATTTAGTTTTGGGGCATCTTTTCTTTAAAAATTCATTAGTTCCAAGCTGATCAAGGAAATGTATGAGGTTTTTGATTAGAAAACAAACACAGTTTACGAAAAGAGCCTTTAATTAAAGTACTTAATTTTGAAAAATGGAGGTTTTGCAAGTGGGTGATTTTACATATAAAAGAATTCATTTAATTGTGATGGATTCAGTTGGAATTGGGGAAGCACCTGATGCCGAGAAATTTAATGACAAGGGTTCAGATACTTTTGGGCATATTGCTGAAAAAATGAATGGACTTCATATGCCGAATATGGAGAAATTGGGGCTTTCTAATATTAGGAAAATAAAAGGTATCAAGAAAGTAGAAAAGCCTTTAGCGTATTTTACTAAGATGCAAGAAGCTTCAAATGGAAAAGACACGATGACTGGACACTGGGAAATTATGGGGTTGAATATTAACACTCCATTTCAAGTTTTTCCTGATGGGTTTCCTAAAGAATTAATCCAAGATTTAGAGGAGAAGTCTGGAAGAAAGGTAATCGGTAATAAACCAGCAAGTGGAACAGAAATATTAGATGAACTTGGCAAAGAACATATGGATACAGGAGCTATTATTGTTTATACTTCTGCAGATTCTGTATTACAAATAGCGGCTCATGAAAAAATTGTTCCCCTTGAAGAGCTTTATAAAATTTGCGAAATAGCAAGGGAATTAACTCTTGATGAGAAATATATGGTGGGACGTGTCATCGCTCGTCCATTTATTGGTGAACCGGGGAATTTCACACGCACACCGAATCGCCATGATTATGCATTAAAGCCGTTTGATCGTACGGTTATGAATGAATTAAAGGATAATAATTTAGATGTAATCGCTATCGGGAAAATATCCGATATTTATGATGGTGAAGGAGTAACAGAAGCAATTCGAACTACTTCTAATATGGATGGTATGGACAAATTCATTCAAACATTTGATAAGGAGTTTACAGGTCTTAGCTTTATTAATCTTGTTGATTTTGATGCTTTATATGGTCATCGCCGTGATCCAATCGGATATGGTAAAGCATTAGAAGAATACGATGCTAGACTCCCTGAAGTATTTGGAAAAATGACAAGTGATGATTTATTGATTATTACTGCTGATCACGGAAATGACCCAATTCATCATGGTACAGACCATACGCGTGAATATGTACCATTACTGATGTATTCAAAGCGTTTTAACGGTGGTCAAGAATTGCCTATAAGAAATACATTTGCAGATATCGGCGCAACTGTAGCAGATAATTTCCATGTTGCAATGCCAAAGTTCGGAACAAGCTTTTTGAATGAATTAAAGAAGTAGGGGGAAGAGTAGTGGATTTTAGTCAAATTGAAAATGCTGCACAATTTTTACAGAATAAATACACAGGAAAGCCTCGAGTAGGACTAATTTTAGGATCAGGATTAGGTGTTTTGGCGGATGAAATAAAAAATCCGATTAAAATACCTTATAATGAAATACCAGATTTTCCAGTATCGACTGTAGCTGGACATGCTGGTCAACTTGTGTTCGGTACTTTAGAAGATAAAGAAGTAGTCGCAATGCAAGGACGCTTTCATTACTATGAAGGTTATACTTTAGACCATGTTACCTTTCCGGTAAGGGTGATGAAACAATTAGGAGTTGAAGTCCTTATTGTAACCAATGCTGCGGGAGGGATAAACGAAAACTTCCATCCAGGTGATTTGATGATAATATCCGATCACATAAACAATATGGGGTATAATCCGTTAATTGGTCCGAATGATGGAAGATTAGGACAACGCTTTCCAGATGTGTCGGAAGCATATAATAAAGACCTTCGCAAGCTGGCTAAAGAAATTGCTAATGATCTCGAGATTTCCATTCAGGAAGGTGTGTATGTCGGCAATACAGGTCCATCATATGAAACACCTGCTGAAGTAAGAATGCTTCGTATATTAGGTGGAGATGCAGTTGGAATGTCAACAGTGCCGGAAGTGATTGTAGCACGACATTCAGGGCTCGAGGTACTTGGTATTTCTTGTATTTCTAATATGGCTGCAGGAATATTAGATCAGCCATTAACACATGATGAAGTAATCGAAACAACAGATAACGTCAGATCCAACTTCTTAACATATGTGAAAGAAATAATAAAAAATATAAAATTAGGTGAAGAATCATGAGAATGGTCGATTTAATTGAGAAGAAACGTGATGGAAAAGAACTATCAACGGAAGAAATTCAATTTATTATTAACGGATACACAAATAATACAATTCCAGATTATCAAATAAGTGCCTTAACAATGGCAATATTTTTCCAAGGAATGAATGAACGGGAACGTGCAGATTTAACAATGGCAATGGTTCATTCAGGAGATACCATTGATCTCTCTGGTATTCGAGGTATTAAAGTTGATAAGCACTCAACTGGTGGTGTTGGAGATACTACAACACTTGTACTAGGACCGCTTGTAGCAGCACTTGATGTTCCTGTGGCAAAAATGAGTGGACGTGGTTTAGGGCATACTGGAGGAACAATCGACAAGTTAGAATCGGTAGCAGGATTTCATGTTGAAATTGAAAATGAAGAGTTCATCAAACTAGTGAATGAAAACAAGATTGCTGTTATTGGACAAAGTGGAAATCTAACTCCGGCGGATAAAAAGCTTTATGCCCTTCGAGATGTAACAGCTACAGTCGACAGTATTCCGTTAATTGCCAGTTCAATTATGAGTAAAAAAATAGCAGCGGGCGCAGATGCCATTTGCTTAGATGTTAAAACCGGTGCTGGTGCTTTTATGAAGACATTGGATGACGCAAGGGAACTTGCTACGGCGATGGTGAACATAGGTAATAATGTCGGCCGGAAAACGATGGCTATTATATCTGATATGAGTCAGCCGCTTGGATTTGCTATTGGTAATGCTTTAGAGGTAAAAGAAGCAATTGATACACTTCAAGGAAATGGACCAGAGGACCTAACAGAATTATGTCTTACGCTAGGAAGTCACATGGTATATCTAGCTGGTCAAGCATCCTCCACCGAAGAAGCAAGGGAAAAACTAAAAGAAGTTATGGAAAATGGAAAAGCCCTTGAAACGTTTAAATTGTTTTTACAATCTCAGGGTGGTGACTCATCTGTTGTAGATGATCCTGCGAAACTTCCGCAAGCTAAATTTCAAATGGATCTTCCATCTCTTGAAGATGGCTATGTTTCAGAAATTGAGGCAGATGAAATTGGAACTGCGGCGATGATGCTCGGAGCAGGAAGAGCAACGAAGGAATCAGAAATAGATCTTGCAGTAGGTCTTGTCTTGGAGAAAAAAATCGGGGATCAAGTGAAAAAAGGTGAATCACTTGTAACCATTTATTCCAATCAAGAAGACATAGAAGAAGTTAAAGAAAAGCTGTATCAAAATATAAAAATTTCAACACAAAAAGTATCACCTCCTAAATTAATTCAAGAAGAAATAACCATTAAATAAGGCTCGTTAATATATAATGATGAAAAGCAACGATTATTGCGAAAATAACGTCAAATAAAAACACGAAAACTGTTGAGAGGATTCTCAACAGTTTTTCTTTTTCAATAAAGGAATTAACGGAATAATAAATACTTGAAATGGGAAAAATGGTGCTATGTATTATGAAAATTCCATCAGAGCTAAGCTGAAGGATAGTAAACAATGTGGACTTAGCAATTTTTAAAACAACTAATAGGAATTTATTGGAGGGGTCTTTATGAAAAAGTTATGTAGTTTCATCATTTGTTTTCTTTTCTTCATTTCTGTTATCGGGATGGGGAATAGTCATTCATTTGCAGCAGAAAGCAAAACAGAGTTAGCAAATGAAGCAAAATCTGCGATATTAATTGAACGAGATACGGGAAGCATTTTATACGAAAAAAACAGTCATGAGAAACTTGCACCGGCATCGATGACAAAGATAATGACGATGCTTCTTATTATGAAAGCAATCGATAATGGAACGCTTACTTGGGATGAAAAAGTTCGTACGAGTGAATATGCTGCATCAATGGGTGGCTCTCAAATTTTTCTTGAACCCGGGGAAGAGATGACAGTAAAGCAAATGTTAAAAGGTATTGCCATTGGATCTGCCAATGATGCAGCAGTGGCAATGGCAGAAAAAATTTCAGGTAGTGAAGAGTCATTTGTCGATATGATGAACAAAGAAGCTAATTTATTAGGACTTAAAGATACACATTTTCAAAATACTACTGGATTACCTGTCAAAGATCATTATAGTTCTGCATATGACATGGCCATAATGGCAAAAGAGTTGCTGAAATATGAGAGTATTACAAAATTTACCGGTACATACGAGGACTACTTACGCGAAAATACAGATAAGAAATTTTGGCTAGTGAATACTAATAAGCTTGTTCGTTTTTACCCAGGAGTAGATGGATTGAAAACAGGTTTTACTAACGAAGCTAAATTTTGTTTAACGGCAACAGCTAAGAAAAACAATATGAGAGTTATTGCTGTTGTATTTGGTGCCCCTTCTACGAAAGTAAGAAATGCTCAAGTGACAAAAATGCTTGATTTTGCTTTTTCTCAATATGCTACACATCCTTTATATAAAAAAGGACAGTCCTTAGGAAAAGTAAAAGTAAGTAAAGGCGATAAAAAATTTATTAATGCAGTAACAAGTGAACCAATTTCGGTATTAACCAAAAAAGGGGAGAAAGTGGATAATCTTCTTCAAGTAAAGACACTTAAAAAAGATTTAAAGGCACCAATTCATAAAGGAGATATTGTTGGAACTTTAACTGTAAAAAAATCTGAAAAAGTACTTGTAAAGTCTGATTTAATAGCAAAAGAGGATGTCAAAAATGCCGGATGGTGGAAATTATTTAAGCGGTCATTTGGATTATTTACGTCAAAATAAAGAGTCGAATATACGCAAATTTTAGCGACTTGCTTCTAGTTTTGTCACCAAGAAGGAAATCCGGACAAACATATCGAATTGACTCACTATAACAGATTAAGGAGGCTGTGTGAAAAGTGAGTCTTACGATTGATTTAGAAGTGAAACAAGATGTCTTGTGCATTAGGTTAAATGGCGAATTAGATCACCATACAGCAGAATCTCTTCGTAATGAGGTGACAAAAGCAATAGACAAATATGATATTTTGCATATTGTCTTAAATTTAGAGCATTTATCCTTTATGGATAGCTCTGGCTTAGGTGTTATCCTCGGAAGATATAAGCAAGTAAAACAAAAAAACGGCGAAATGGTTGTATGCGCAATCTCACCGGCAGTTAAGCGGTTATTTGAGATGTCGGGTTTGTTTAAAATTATTCGTTTAGATGAATCTGAACAATATGCACTGCAAAGATTGGGGGTTGCGTAGCAATGAAAAATGAAATGCAATTGCAGTTTCACGCATTAAGTCAAAATGAATCTTTTGCAAGGGTTACAGTTGCCGCTTTTATAGCACAATTGGATCCGACCTTAGATGAATTAACTGAAATCAAAACAGTTGTTTCTGAAGCAGTAACAAATGCTATTATTCATGGTTATGATGGAGATCCAGCTGGAATTGTCTACATTAATCTGGCTATTGAAGATGGATTGGTTGACTTAACAATTCGAGATGAAGGCATTGGAATTTTAGATATTGAGGAAGCACGCCAGCCCCTTTTTACAACCAAGCCTGAGTTAGAAAGATCTGGAATGGGCTTTACAATCATGGAAAATTTCATGGACAATATAGAAATTGAATCACAACCAGGACTAGGCACCATTGTTCGTTTAAAAAAGCATTTGGCTTTAAATAATGCCTTATGTAATTAAGGAGTCGTGCCAATGGATGTGGAGGTAAAGAAGGAGAATAAACAGACTTTTTTGAAGGATCAAGAAGTGAAAGAGTTGATCCAAAAAAGCCAGGAAGGAGACCAGGAAGCACGCAATCTGATTGTCGAAAAAAACATGCGGCTTGTATGGTCAGTTGTCCAACGCTTTTTAAACCGCGGCTACGAACCGGATGATTTATTTCAAATAGGATGTATTGGTCTATTAAAATCTGTAGATAAATTTGATTTATCCTATGATGTAAAGTTTTCAACATATGCAGTTCCTATGATTATCGGAGAAATTCAACGTTTTATTCGTGATGATGGTACAGTAAAGGTAAGTAGATCTTTAAAGGAAATCGGTAATCGGATTCGTAAAGCGAAGGATGAGTTGTCCAAATCAAATGGACGAATTCCTACCGTAAATGAAATTGCTCTATATTTAGATATCCCCGTTGAAGATATTATTATGGCCCAAGAAGCTGGACGTACACCTTCCTCTATTCATGAGACAGTGTATGAAAATGACGGGGATCCGATTACATTATTAGATCAAATCGCCGATCAAAATGATCAAAAATGGTTTGACAAAATAGCTTTAAAAGAAGCAATTAGAGGTTTGGATGATCGGGAGCGCCTGATTGTGTATTTACGTTACTATAAAGATCAAACGCAATCAGAGGTTGCCGAAAGACTAGGTATATCACAGGTCCAAGTATCAAGACTCGAAAAGAAAATATTAGAACAAATGAAAGACCGTATGGAACTTTAATTCCTGCGGTTTTTTTATGTTTCTTAATATCCATGAATGATAATTTTGCCATTTTCACATACTACAATATACAGAAATAAAAATGGCAGGGGATGAAAATAAAAATGGAAGATTCCATTTATATACGAATGCGAAATAGGGTGGAGGTAAACAAAAATAGTGAAATTACATTAAAAGACATAGCCCAAATTATTGCCCCAGATAAATATTTGGTGCAGCTTAAAGAGCTTTTTGTTCACCAAATAACAGAGGAAGATAAGAATACAGTAGTCATCGACGTCATGAAAATTGTTCAAGCAATAAAGAATAACTGGAGCGGGTTAGATATTCAATTGATTGGTCCTACTCAAACGATAGTGGAAGTGATTTACAAAAAAAGAACCGTATCTATCCCTTTTTTTATCTTCATTTGGTTATTGCTTTTCATTGGGTCAATGCTTGCTATTATGAATTTTCATGAGGATGTCAGTATGCAAGCAGTCCATCAAAAAATTTATAAAATGATTACGGGAAAAACTGTTCACAAACCATTGCTTTTACAAATTCCTTATTCTATTGGACTTGGCCTCGGAATGATTATTTTTTTTAATCACATTTTTAAAAAACGCTTTAATGAAGAGCCTAGTCCACTAGAGGTTGAGATTTTCAACTACCAGCAAGATCTAGATCAATATGTGATTGTAAATGAAAATAAAGAAGCAATAAAACATCTTGATGATCATTAATTCAATCATCCTCACATTGATTGGTTTTGCAGGAGGTTTATTAGTAGGTTGTGGTTTTGTGGCATTTTTAACGGTTTTAGGAATTGTTCCTCGGTTAACCCAATTAACAAAAACATATAACAAAGTATATTTATATGAATGGTCTATCGTTTTAGGGACTATTTTCGGAGATTGGGCAGGATTAAGGGGTTATATTTTTTTTCTCCCCCATTTTTTGTTAATTCCAATCGGTATATTTTGCGGAGCATTTGTTGGAATGCTGGCGGCCGCATTAACAGAAGTAATTAATGTTATTCCAATTTTGACGAAACGAATTGGGGTGGAAGGCCATCTAATTATAGCTTTGATGGCCATTGTTTTCGGAAAGGTTTTTGGGTCACTGTTTCACTGGATTTATTTCGTCGACCGTTAAAATTTCACCGCGAAAGGAATTTTTTTGAATGAATAGCAAACGTCAGGTGATATTAATTACAGATGGTGATGAATATGCGAAACAAGCAATTGAATTAGCTGCACAAAAAACTGGGGGAAGATGTATTTCGCAATCAGGTGGAAATCCCTCATTTCTTTCAGGTGAACAAATTGTCAAATTTATTAAAAGTGCAAAAAGCGACCCTGTGTTTGTTATGTTTGATGACAGTGGATACTTAGGAGAAGGCAGAGGGGAGCAAGCGCTATTATACGTTGCAGCACATAATGATATCGAGGTATTGGGCATTATTGCTGTTGCATCAAAAACGCATCAAAGGGAATGGGCAAAGGTAGATGTTTGTATTGACCGTTACGGGAATTTAACCCCGTATGGAGTAGACAAATTTGGAGAACCAGAACTTGAGCTACAAAGAGTTAATGGTGATACTGTTTACTGCCTTGACCAACTGGATGTCCCCATCATTGTGGGAATTGGAGATATCGGAAAAATGGGGAAAATAGACCATTATACAAATGGGGCACCAATCACAATGAAAGCTGTAGAATTAATTCTCGAAAGGAGTAGGTTTTATGACAGAAACAGATTTGACAAAGGAACCAATTCCTAAAAGCCTGGATGATTTGGAGGATTTTTACAAGAAGAGAGTTGGGTTAGGGACAAGTTTTGATCTAGGAGTAAGAAAGATTACTGTACTAAAAAAAGGTGTTCATTTTTATTATATAAATGGATTGGCTGACACTAGTTTTATTATTGAAATATTAGAGTACTTAGTGACTTTGAATGATACAGAACGTCTTTCTAGTAAAGTATATGATATAGTAAAAAATCGTATCGTACACCAGCAAGTACAAATCGTAAAGACTATTGATGAAATGGTTATTCAAGTTTTATCAGGTTTAATTGGCATCGTAGTGGAGGGCACAGGGGAAGCAATTATCGTAGATGTGAGAAGCTACCCTGGACGCCAACCACAAGAGCCAGATACAGAAAAAGTAGTTCGTGGCTCACGCGATGGCTATGTTGAAAATATTATTGTCAATACTGCATTAACAAGGCGACGGATACGTGATGAAAGGCTTCGTTTTGAAATTATGAGGATAGGAGAAAGATCTAAAACGGACGTCGCTATCGGATATATCGAAGGTGTGGCAAACCCTGACTTAGTGGAAACGATAAAAAAAGAATTAAAATCTATCGATGTAGATGGAATAACGATGGCAGACAAAACAGTAGAAGAATTTTTGTTAAAACAAAAATTTAATCCATACCCACTCGTACGATATACAGAAAGAGCTGATGTAGGGTCTATCCATCTCTTGGAGGGACATGTACTTATTTTTGTAGATACGTCACCTAGTGTCATCATTACGCCTGCAACATATTTCCATCATTCCCAACACGCAGAGGAATATAGAAATGCTCCAGCAATAGGTACTTTTATACGTTGGATTCGATATTTAGGTATTCTCTCTTCGATTTTTTTATTGCCACTATGGTTGCTATTTGTTGCAGAACCTTCATTACTCCCTCATAAACTAGAGTTTATTGGGCCGAATAAACATACGCATATTCCTATTATCATTCAAATTATTCTAGCAGATATGGGGATAGAATTTTTAAGACTTGCAGCCATTCATACACCAACTCCATTAGCGACAGCTATGGGACTTATTGCTGCAGTTTTAATTGGACAAATAGCTGTAGAAGTGGGATTATTTACTGCTGAAGTAATTTTATATGTGTCTGTTGCGGCAATCGGCACATTCGCAACTCCAAGTTATGAACTTAGTGTGGCAAATAAAATGGCAAGGATCTTTCTTTTAATAGCAGTAACATTTTTTAAAGTTCCGGGCTTTATGATTGGAAGCACTATATTTATTTTATTTTTAGCACAAATTCGGACATTTAATGCCCCATATTTATGGCCAGTAATTCCTTTTAATCCACAAGCATTTTCACAAATATTATTTAGAAAAGCTGTTCCGGGTTCTGCAGTAAGGCCAAGCATAGTGCAGCCTAGAGACCGCTTTAGGCAACCGCCAAATTCTTAAAAAGCCTTTGCAAAAAACGCTTTAATGTGATAAATTATTCTTATTTACAAAGGATATTATTGGACAGTTTGTCTCTGGACGGGCTGTCTATTTTCTTATAAATGTTAGGTTAGAAAGTAATGGAGTATTGCTAAGGGAAGAGGGAATTTTATGTATTTTCATGGAACATCAAATGTAAATCAAAAGGGTCATCTTGAAATTGGAGGTGTCGATACGGTTGAATTAGTGGAAAAATACGGTACCCCTTTATATGTATATGATGTAGAATTGATTAGAAATAGGGCAAGAGGATTTAAAAATACGTTTGAAAATTTGGGTATAAATGCACAGGTGGCATATGCCAGTAAAGCATTTTCATCAATAGCATTGTTAAATTTAGTAAACGAAGAAGGTTTATCGCTTGATGTTGTTTCTGGCGGAGAATTGTATACGGCAATTGCAGCTAACTTCCCAACGGAAAGAATTCATTTTCATGGTAATAACAAAAGTAAAGAAGAATTAGAAATGGCATTACACTACAAATTAGGTTGTATTGTAGTCGATAATTTTTATGAATTAGAATTACTGGAGCAACTGTGTAATGAGAGAAATCAGAACATTTCAGTACTACTAAGAGTTACTCCTGGTATCGAGGCACATACTCATGACTATATCCTAACTGGACAAGAGGATTCTAAATTTGGCTTTGATTTACAAAATGGTCAAGCGGATATTGCATTAGAAAAAGCGTTAGCCTCTAAATATATAGAAGTATTAGGAATTCATTGCCATATCGGCTCGCAAATTTTTGAAACAACCGGATTTGTGTTAGCAGCAAAAAAAATAATCCAAAAATTAGCAAGCTGGAATAAACGCTTTTCCTTTTTTCCTAAAGTATTAAATTTAGGTGGAGGATTTGGTATTCGATATACTAACGATGATGCGCCTTTATCACCATCTGTTTATGTCAGTGAAATAATTAATGAGGTTCGTGAACAAACTCGTAATCTCGGCTTAAAGATGCCGGAAATATGGATAGAACCTGGAAGATCATTAGTGGGAGAAGCAGGAACAACTTTGTATCGAGTCGGTTCCAGCAAAGAAGTCCCTAATGTTAGAAAATATATTGCTGTTGACGGTGGAATGAGTGATAATATCCGCCCAGCACTTTATGAAGCAAAATATGAAGCGGTCCTTGCGAATCGTCCAAATGACAAAGTGGAGGAAACAGTTTCTATTGCAGGAAAATGCTGTGAATCGGGAGATATGCTTATATGGGATCTACCACTCCCAAAAGTGGATTGCTCTGATATACTAGCTGTTTTTTGTACAGGTGCATACGGTTATTCGATGGCAAATAACTATAATCGTATTCCTAGACCACCGGTTGTATTTGTGGAGTCAGGGGAAGATCAGCTTGTAATAAAAAAGGAAACATATGAAGATATCATTCGTTTAGATATACCTTTAAAAGAACGATCTATATTAGAAACTCTTAAAAAAGTATAATTTTTCATTGCACCCCGAACTGGTAAACTGTATATTTGACAAGTGGATGATAATAAACTATTTTGAATAATAGTTGTTATAATGTTGTTAGGAGTGTAATATTTTGAAGAAAAATAACATATTGTTATTCATTATCATAGGTGCAATTGCAATAGGTTGGGGATTTTATTATTGGTTTTTTATTGCTGGTAAATAATTTGCAGGCTTGACATTTAATAAATTTCTAGTATGATAGGTATCGTTTATTCTACATCAGAATATAGACAGGTTTACATTAGCGTATACATGTTCATAATGGTAAAAAGTAAAAGAATGGAATAATGGATAATCGAGGGATATTTTATGTTAATTAGGTATAAGAAGGCCTTTGAGAAAATTGCAATGGGACTCTTATCATTTATGCCAAATGAAAAAGACTTAAAAAAACTGCAACAAACCATGAAGCAATATGAAACAGATGATAGCTGGCAGCTTTTTTTGTGGAAAGAGGATGATGTAATAGGACTAGTAGGTGTAGTCTTAATGGAGGATGTTGCCCAAATTCAACATATTTCAGTAAATCCATCCCATCGCCATGAAGGGGTAGGAAAAAATATGCTGAAAGCTCTCAAACATATATATGAAAATAAAAATTTAATACCTAACGAACAAACGGAAAGCTTTTTTGAAAAATGCGATGTTAATGAAGAGGGCTCTGATGAATAATCAGAGCCTTTCCTAATCGCATTACTTTTGAATATTTATCCTCTTATTTAACGACCTATCAAATTCATTATTCAGTTGGTCTCTATGTTGATGGCGATGGACGATAAAATCATTATGCAGAACAGCATCACTACACCATTGAAATCCCGCAGAAAAACATTCCTTTCTACAGATGTTTAATAACTGCTGATTAGTAATAGGCAAATTTATATTTTGATATGATTTACCATTTAAATATGTTGTTTGTAAATCATTCAGTATGATAAAAAGTTTTTTACCATCTATTCCAAGCTTTTTTAGTTCCGCTTTTCTTAGTTTAAGAATATCAACGGACTTTACTAATAATTTTTTGGCCCCTATCTCATTTCCACGTCTATAATGATATTGTGCAACAGCCAATTGAATAAAACCAACCCAAATAGATTGCCGATTACCTGGATCCTCTTGCTTCCAATAATCCTCTAATATTTCATGGCATTCAAAATAATCACGATCACCATGAAAATGAATTAAATATTGTATATATGCGTTTGGAAATCTCAAAAAAAGATTCTCCTCTCCTTCACATGCTATTTACATTTTAACACATAATAGAAGGATTGATGGAAAGAGACGAGGCTTTTGCTAATATTTCCAAAGTAAAAAGAAGAAATCGGTAAAAAAATCGATTTCTTCTTTTTACTTGAATATCCAAGATTAATAAATATATGCGCTACCCACAATAACTAACAAAATAAATAATACAACGATTAACGCAAAGCCGCCGCCGTATCCGAATCCATCGGCCATAATGATAACCTCCCGAAATAGTTTTGTTCGATTTATACTATGAATGGATGCGATAAGCTGTATAGGCAAATGCCTAATTTGAAGGAGTTTTATAATATATGTACCCAATTATTCTGGAGATGAGTTCTCTCAAATTTAAATTTTTGTTTGCCTATTTACTAATATCTACTATACTTAATAAAGCAGAAGTAATGTAAAACTTAATGTAGTAAAGAGAAAAGATAAAGTTTTTTGGAATTGGTGATTTGATGGAATATAATGTTAAGATACATGCGTTTGAAGGGCCATTGGACCTCCTGCTTCATTTAATCAATCGTTTGGAAATAGATATTTATGATATCCCTATGGCTGAAATCACAGAGCAATATTTATTATATGTGCATGCCATGAAAGTATTGGAGCTTGATGTAGCAAGCGAGTATCTGGTAATGGCTGCTACATTATTGGCAATTAAAAGCAAGATGCTTCTCCCACAACATGATGAAGAGCTTTTGGAGGATGATTTCGAATTTGAAGAGCAGGATCCTCGGGATGATCTTGTTGAAAAACTAATTGAATATAAAAAATACAAAGAGGCGGCCATAGAGTTAAAGCATTTAGAAGAGGACCGCAGCCAGATGTTTACAAAACCACCTAGTGACTTAACAGAGTTTATGAAAGACATGCAAACAGATAAATTGAATTTGGACATATCTGTATACGATATGATTGGTGCATTAAATAAGCTTTTGCGAAGAAAAAAATTGCAAAAACCATTATCAACGAAAATTACTCGCCAAGAAATTTCAATCGAGAAACGAATGGAAGAAATAATTAAAGAAATGACAATTCATTCAGGAAAAAGAAGCTTCAACTCCTTATTTCCGTTTCCGAATAAAGATCATATTGTTGTTACATTTCTAGCTATTCTTGAACTTATGAAACGTAATGAAATTTTAGTTGAACAAGAAGGTAATTTTGAAGAAATATTTGTTTCACGGCAAAAAGGAGTGAACTAAGATGGAGATTATAAATTGGCTTGGTATTCTCGAAAGCTTACTATTTGCTGCTGGTGATGAAGGACTATCGCTTAAACAAATTAAATCCGTCCTTGAAATTGAAGAATTTCAAGCGATTGAGGTTGTGGAAAAGTTAAGACAAGAGTATGAACTAAACCTGGATAGAGGTATTACATTAATAGAATTAGCTGGAACCTATCAGCTTGCAACGAAAAAAGAACACTCCATTTATTTGAAAAGACTTGTAGAATCACCAGGGATGAATACATTATCACAAGCGGCACTAGAGACTTTAGCAATCATCTCTTATAAACAGCCAATTACTAGGATAGAAATTGAGGAAATTCGTGGAGTAAAAACAGAACGTCCTTTGCAAACACTACTATCTAAAGGATTAATTAAAGATGTGGGTCGTGCAAATGGAACGGGTAGAGCCATCCTATATGGGACAACGAAGGAATTTTTAGATTATTTCGGTTTAAAAGACATAAAGGAATTACCACCTTTACCGGAAAAAGTGGAGGAGGATTTTCCGCAAGAGGATGCCGACTTATTTTTTGAAAAATTTCAGGAAACGATGGAATAATAGTGTTATATAATTCAGAAGGTGCATTATTAGCTACAGACAAGCTAATAACGCACCTTCTTTTGTATGTTTGCTTTTGCATTGAGCACAAATCGGCTAACGGATTTCTCCTTCTCCAACTTACTGGTAAGGGTATTAGGTGAAATTCGAAGTGACAATTTCACTCATCCATACGCTAGAGCTGGGAACCCTTCGCTTTTCTTATTTTCTATACATATCTGTTCTTGTACAGCATAGACTTGTACAAAGAAAATTTTTAGTTGTTAATCGGACAGGTATTAAAGATTAAAAGGAAGAGGAGCAAATTCATGAAACGAATCATTTTCCTGCTTGTTATTTTTGTTCTTATTCTAACCGTATTTCCTCCTCGAACAGCGGATGCCAAAGGATCCGTCAGCGCTAGGAGTGCCATATTAATGGACCAGGATAGCGGAAGAGTTTTGTTTGAAAAAAATGCAAATGAGGTAAGCAGAATTGCCTCCATTACAAAAATTATGACAGCTATTCTTGCAATTGAATCAGGAAAATTAGAAAAAAAAGTCACCATTAGTGACAGAGCGGTCCGTACAGAAGGGTCTTCAATTTATTTAAAACCTGGAGATAAAGTTAAGCTTGAGGATTTGGTTTATGGGTTAATGTTACGTTCTGGCAATGATGCTGCAAATGCAATTGCTGAGTATGTTGGCGGTAGTATTGAAGGCTTTGTTTTTTTAATGAATCAAAAGGCAAAGGAAATCGGAATGAATAATACCCATTTTGCCAACCCCAATGGACTGGACAGCAGGAAAATGGATCACTTTTCTACTGCCTATGACATGGCTTTGCTAACAAGATATGCTATGCAAAATAAAACCTATCAAAAAATATCAGGAACCAAATTTTATAAAGGGTGGAGAAATAAGAATCGTTTATTGACAGAAAAATACAAATACTGTACCGGTGGAAAAACGGGTTATACGAAGCTTGCAAAACGCACTCTTGTCACGACCGCTTCTAAAAATGGCGAAAATCTCATTGCTGTAACATTAAATGGACCAGATGATTGGAATGATCATATTACCATGTTTGAAACTGGTTTTAGTAAATATGATTCTACAGTTATTTTGAAACAAGGCAAAATAACAGCGATTAAAAACAAATACTTAAAAGATAATGTTTATATAAAGAATGAGGTGGATTATCCGTTAACGAAGCAAGAAAAGAAAGAAGTGAACATTGAATATAAATTGATGAAACCGAACAATAGGTGGAAGGATAAAGATAAAATTCCTGAAATAGTTGGAAGAGCAATCATTTATTTAAATAATGAACAGATTAATTCGATCCCGATTTATTATAATTGGTCTAATCAAAATGCTAAAAAAGGTTGGATGAATCAATTCTTACAAATATTTCTAATCCAAATGGGTGTGAAAACGGATGGTTAATTATATTTGGATAGGAATGACCATTATAGGATTAATTTTTGCAGCTGTAAATGGAAAAATGAAAGAAGTTAACGAGGCAATTTTTCATTCTGCAAATGAAGCAGTAACTTTATGTATTGGTCTTATTAGTATTCTAGTATTTTGGTTAGGGATAATGCGAATTGCACAAGAGTCTGGACTATTAGATAAGTTATCTAGGCTTTTTCGCCCTATAATAAAAAAACTATTTCCCGAGGTGCCGGAGGATCACCCTGCATTAGGTTACATCTTGTCTAATATTATGGCTAACATGTTTGGACTTGGAAACGCAGCCACACCGTTAGGGATTAAAGCAATGGAACAACTAAAAGAATTGAATGGCGGAAAGTCTGTTGCATCAAGATCGATGATTACGTTCTTAGCATTAAACACGTCTGGATTAACACTAATTCCTACTACAGTTATTGCTATAAGAATGAACTATAAATCTGTATCTCCAACAGAAATTGTCGGTCCAACCTTAATCGCCACTTTCATTGCAACCATCGCAGCAATTTTAATTGATCGTTATTATCATTATAAAAGAACGCGTAGAAGGGTGAAATAAATGCAATGGATTTCGCTAGTGTCAATATGGATCATCCCGTTGTTAATTGGATTTATTTTAATTTATAGTGTTTGGAAAAAAGTCCCTGCATATGAAGCGTTTGTGGAAGGTGGAAAAGAAGGAATCAAAATTGCAATATCCATCATACCATTTTTAGTTGGAATGCTTGTAGCAATAACCGTATTTCGGGAGTCCGGCGCTATGGAATTTTTTGTCCAATTTCTAAGACCAATTTTAGACAAGCTCGGTGTACCAACAGAAGTTGTGCCACTCGCACTTATTAGGCCAATTTCGGGGAATGCTGCATTAGGACTAATGAGTGATATATTATCCGTACACCACCCTGATTCTTATATTGGCAGATTAGCTTCTACGATTCAAGGAAGTACGGATACAACCCTGTACGTTTTGACCGTGTATTTCGGAGCTGTAGGGATTAAAAAAATGGGAGATGCATTAAAGGTTGGCTTACTAGCAGATTTAGTCGGTATTGCAGCCTCCATAATCATTGTGACAATAATGTTTGGTAAATAGGAATTAGAAAAACTAGCAGTTATGCTAGTTTTTTTGTATGAAAATATAGTGTTGTTATAACGGCATGAACAAGTCTTTATGGGGAACGATTATGAGTGCGGAAAAAGGAGAAAGTTCAACAATTCCATTACTTATCGTTAGCTTTCACTAATAATAGTTTTTATTGCTTTAAAAGAGGGAAAACTTGTTTAAAGAATAGTTTCTTTGCTTTTTTCTCTTCATATGTAATAATTCATAAAGTAAAAGGTTGTTTTTTGAATAAATTGTTCTATTTCGAACTTTGTTTAAAATCCTAGTAAGTCTAGTTTGGGGCATCTTTTCTTAAATATAGTTATCCATTCTAGAGTTGAATATGGAAATACAAAGATTTTCGTTTGAAATTGCAACAAAGATTAAGAAAAGAGCCACTAAAGAATTTAATTTGAGGTGAAAAGAATGGAACGTCTACAAAAGGTTATTGCACAAGCTGGAATTGCATCCCGTCGGAAAGCGGAAGGCTTAATTATAGAGGGAAAAGTAAAAGTAAATGGAAAAGTTGTAAGAGAGCTTGGTACAAAAGTAACTGCATCCGATAATATTGAAGTGGAAGGAATCCCACTTGAAAAAGAAGAAAAGGTATATTTTTTATTTTATAAACCAAGAGGAGTAATATCAGCGGTTTCGGATGATAAAGGCAGGAAAGTAGTAACTGATTTTTTCCCGGTTATAAAAGAAAGAGTATATCCAATAGGTAGATTAGATTATGATACTTCTGGATTATTACTACTAACGAACGACGGAGAATTTGCTAATTTACTCATGCATCCACGTTATGAAATAAATAAGACGTATGTTGCAAAGATTCAAGGAATTCCCTCGAAAATGGCTATAAAGAATTTAGAAAAAGGAATCCAACTGGAAGATGGAAAAACAGCCCCGGCAAAAGTAAAACTACTATCATTTGATAAAAGAAAACAAAAATCAATTATTGAAATTACGATCCATGAAGGAAGAAATCGTCAAGTACGTAGAATGCTTGAAGCAGTTGGACATCCCGTTCAAAAATTAAGGCGCGAACGATTTGCCTTTCTAACATTAAGTGGAATAAATGCTGGAGAAATAAGAGAATTGACCCCGCACGAGGTAAAACAATTAAGAGCTATGGCAGAAAGCGGTAGCGGTATTTAAAAGTTTCACATAACCTTCAAATAATGTTTTTAAGCTATTGTTTCGAAAATGATATAATGAAGGGCAGAATGTGTGGCCGTTTTAGGAATTGGAGGTTACGGGAATGTCTCAGAAAAAGAAACAAAGATTATACATACGTGCAGCAATCCTTATTATTTTATTAGCAGCAGTTGGATATACATTGTATGCCAATTTTAATAAGGACAACCAAGGGAAGATTAATATTGGGGATAAAGCTCCGGACTTTAAGCTTAAGGATCTGAAGGGAAATACACATTGGCTTTCTGAATATAAAGGAAAAGGTGTATTTTTAAACTTCTGGGGAACGTATTGTGATCCATGCAAATCTGAAATGCCATACATGGATGAAGTTTATAAAACATACAAGAATAAAGGTGTAGAAATATTGGCAGTGAACATAGGAGAGTCCAACTTTGTTGTCAAAAATTTCGCTAAAAATTATAAATTATCGTTTCCGATTCTTATTGATAAAGATAAGGATGTTCAAAGTTTGTATGGAGTAGATGTATTGCCACAATCCGTATTGATTGGACCTGATGGAAAGGTTAAAAAAATAATTATCGGAAATGGAGATTTAACGAAAAAAGATTTTATGGGGTTTATGGAAAGCATTAAACCTTAACTTAAGGAGTTTTACTTATGAGTGAAATGAAATGTGAGTGTGGGCACGTTAACCCAGTTGGTACCATTCTTTGCGAATCGTGTGGAAAGGCATTAACAGATGATGCCCAAAATGAGAAATTACATGATATGCGCTATGAGGGTAGTGCCAGGCGTTCTCAAACTTATAATAGAACAATTATTGATAAAATATGGAATTTCTTTTCCTCCGTTAAGGTTGGGGTTTGGTTAATTGTTATTACTTTAGTAGCTTCTTCTCTAGGGACCATTTTTCCACAAAAAGATACGCTGCCCAACAATATTCCGCCTGAACAATACTATCATAACGAATACGGTTGGGTTGGTGAGTTGTGGTATAAATTGGGATTTCAAGATTTGTACGGTTCCTGGTGGTATTTATTATTAATTGCTGCTATAGGAGTTTCACTAGTAATTTGCAGTCTTGATCGATTTATTCCACTTCATCGTGCCTTAAAAAATCAACGAGTTACAAGGCATGAAGGATTTCTTAAACGTCAACGATTATTTACTGAGGCTATTGCAACAGAAGATCCAACATTCATGAAAGTAAAAGAAAAATTAAAGGAAAAACGATATAAGGTTAAAGAAGAAAATGGGAATATATTCGCAGAAAAAAATCGCTTTTCCAGATGGGGTCCTTATGTCAACCATATTGGTCTTATCATCTTTTTAATTGGTGCAATGCTTCGTTTTATACCAGGTATGTATGTCGATGAATTACTATGGATACGTGAAGGGGAAAGTAAAGTTATTCCTGGAACAAATGAAAAATATGTGCTTAAAAATAATAAATTTATTCTTGATACGTATAAAAAAGGAAAAGATAATGCGGCTTTTGATCAAGCTCTAGACCGAGTTGGAACTGTTGCTAAGAACTTTCAAACGAATGTAACTTTATATAAGCGAAAAGACGGTGCTCTTCCAGGCGAATCTGATAAATTGAATAAAGTTAAAGATGATGCAATAAAGGTTAATCATCCATTAGAATTTGATCATTATTCTGTTTATCAAATGGATTATAAACCAAACGAATTAAAATCGATGACATTACAATTAATGAATAAAAAAACAGGAAAAACATTTGGACAAGTAAAAATAGATCTATTAAATCCTAAAAAAGATTATAATCTGCAAAAAGGATATAAAGTTAAATTAGTCGGCTATTATCCTGATTTCACCGGATTTGCGAAGGATGGAGAACCACAATCAGATTCATATGTTCCTGATAATCCAGCGTTTTTATTTAGAATGTATTCGCCTGAACATCCAAAAGGTGAAATAAGTTTCGTAGCGATTAGACAAAATGTTGAGCCATTAGGAGCAAATGATTATAAAATGTCCTTTGTTGGTATAGAGACAAGAAATGTTTCCGCATTAACAGTTCATAAGGATTTAACTTTATGGATATTAGCATTTGGCGGTGCAATTTTTATGATTGGAGTTATCCAGGGTGCTTACTGGAATCATCGAAGAATATGGTTGCAAAAAATTAACGGAAGAGTCATCATTGCAGCCCATACTAATAAAAATTATTATGGTTTGAAGAGAGAGGTTTCGGGAATCCTTGCAGGAACGGGTATACCTGAACCTATTGATCAACAAGAAGGTAAAAAAGAGAAAGATATTGAATAAGGAGGGATGGTAATGAATCATCTATTAAATATAAGTAGTAATTTATTGTTCGTGGCGTTTGTTTTATATTTAATTGGAACATTCTTTTTTGGGGGAGCAATCCGGACGAATTCAAAAAAAGATGAAGGTACATCTATGAATCGTTGGGGATTAATAGGTATTACTGTTTCTATTATTGGTTTTGTTTGTCAACTAGGCTATTTTATTCTGCGTTGGATCGTATCTGGCCATGCACCAGTAAGTAATATGTTTGAATTCACGACATTCTTTGGAATGATGCTTGTAGCAGCATTTATTATTATATTTTTCATTTATCGAACAGCTGTGTTAGGTGTTTTTACACTACCAGTAGCACTCTTAATAATAGCCTATGCAAGTATGTTCCCAAGAGAAGTCAATCCGTTAGTACCATCTTTAAGAAGCTATTGGTTACATATTCATGTAACAACAGCTGCTGCTGGAGAAGCAATCCTTGCCATAAGTTTTGCTGCGGGGTTAATTTATTTAGTGAAATCTATTAATCAAACGAAAAGTAGTAAAAGTACATTTTGGTTAGAATTTGTTATGTTCACACTTATATCGGTTCTTGGCTTTGTTATTATTACTTCTATTTTTCATACTATGAACTATTCAGCTACATTTGATTGGGTCGATAAAAATGGTGCAAAACAAGTTGGAGAGCAAGGATTAAATTTTGATTTACCTGCAATCGTCGGACCACATGAAGGAAAACTTCAAAATCCAGACAAATTCAAACCTTTATTTTATGTACCCGCACTAATTAATGCTGCAAAGCTTAATACTTTGCTATGGTCTATTGCAACAGGTATTATTTTATACCTTCTCATAAGGCTACTCACTCGCAAACGTATTGGAGCATTATTACAGCCTTTAGTGAAAAATATTAAACTTGATCTAGTAGATGAAATAAGCTATCGTTCTGTTTTAATTGGATTTCCAGTCTTTACATTAGGCGCCTTAATCTTTGCGATGATATGGGCACAAGTGGCGTGGAGTAAAGCTTGGAGCTGGGATCCAAAAGAAGTGTGGGCACTTATCACATGGTTATTTTATGCAGCATTTTTGCATTTTCGTCTTTCAAAAGGATGGCATGGGAGTAAGTCGGCATGGCTTGCAGTAATCGGATTTGCCATTATTATGTTTAATCTTATAGCAGTCAATTTAATAATTGCAGGCTTGCACTCTTATGCGTAATTAATCAATATAATTATTTTTTGACTTAGTTTTCTTTGAAAATTTATTTGCCTTCACTATTGTGGAGGCTTTTTTCAAAAAATGTAAATAGGGGGTTGTTTTGAATGGAACATGAAGCAAGAATATTAGTAGTTGATGACGAAGATCGTATAAGAAGATTGCTAAAAATGTATTTGGAAAGAGAAAACTATTTTATTGAAGAAGCCGAAGATGGGGAATCAGCTTTAATGATGGCTACCCAGACTGATTACGATTGCATTTTATTGGATCTAATGATGCCTGGGAAAAATGGGATTGAGGTTTGTAAAGAGCTCCGAGCTGTGAAATCTACCCCTGTGATTATGCTAACCGCAAAAGGCGAAGAGGCAAATCGTGTAGAAGGTTTTGAAGTGGGAACAGATGACTACATCGTAAAACCATTTAGTCCGCGGGAAGTAGTTTTAAGAGTAAAAGCGTTGTTAAGAAGATCTTCAACGACTAGTTTTTTGAATACGGATACAAAGGCAAAGGATCTTATTGTATATCCTCATCTTTCAATTGATAATGATGCACATCGTGTTACTGCAGATGGAGTAGAAGTGAACCTCACTCCTAAGGAATATGAATTACTATATTTTCTCGCCAAAGCACCAGATAAAGTATTTGATCGAGAACATTTACTGAAAGAAGTCTGGCATTATGAGTTTTTTGGTGATTTAAGAACAGTGGATACACACGTGAAAAGACTTCGAGAAAAATTAAATCGTGTTTCGGAAAGTGCTGCGAAAATGATCATAACAGTATGGGGTGTCGGCTATAAATTTGAGGTTACATCTGAATGAAAATATGGAAAAGTGTTGTAGGCAAACTATGGTTAACAATCTTACTTTTGGTATCGTTTGTACTCTTTATACTTACTATTTTGCTCCTTGAATTCTTTGAAAGCTACCATGTTTCACAAATTGAAAAGGATTTAAAAACAACAGCGAATAAAATTGCACATATAGTAGAGGAGCATCCAAATAATAATGTAGGGATCCAAATGGCACTAGAGATTGTGGATAAACCATCACAAGTTATTATTGCTTACAATAAGGAGAATGTTTTTTACTCAGCTCCAAGTAATAATAAATTTATTACACCAGAAAAAATTATGAATGACCCACAATTATCAAATGTTTTTGATAACCAAAGGGATGTAACGAAGGAAATAGAGCCTAGGAATAATAATTCACGAAATCGTTACGATAATACTCTCGTGATAGGCGTGCCTTTACAAGCCACAAAAGGTGAAAATGGTGCAATATTCATTTATCAATCATTAAATATATTAAAAGATACAACACAACAGACAACGAAAATTATCTTGCTTTCTGCAGGAATAGCCATTATTTTAACGACGTTTTTTGCTTTTTTCTTATCGACAAGAATGTCAGCACCTTTAAGAAAGATGAGGATTGCTGCATTAGAGGTGGCAAAAGGAAAATTTGATACGAAGGTACCTTTTTTATCTCATGATGAGATTGGTGAATTGGCAACTGCTTTTAATCAAATGGGAAGGCAATTAAAATATAATATGAATGCACTAACGCAAGAAAAAGAGCAATTAACATCCATATTAAGCAGTATGGCTGATGGAGTTATTACATTTGATCGAGATGGAACTGTCTTAATTACCAATCCTCCTGCTGATCGCTTTTTGCAGCAATGGATTAATGATCCAAGTCTTGATCGCCGTCTACCTGCACCAGAAGAAATTCTGGCATTGCTACAAAAGGTAATTGTTACAGAAATGGAACAAACAGATGAATTAAAAATTCAAGGGCATTCATATGTGGTCATTGTCAGTCCATTATATAATCAAAAAGATATTCGCGGAGCAGTAGCTATACTACGTGATATGACTGAGGAACGGAAATTGGATAAGCTTAGAGATGATTTTATTGCAAATGTTTCCCATGAACTCCGAACACCTATTGCTATGCTACAAGGGTATAGCGAAGCAATTATTGATGACATCGCTGCTACGGAAGAAGATAAGAAAGAATTTGCGAAAATTATTTATGATGAGACTTTAAGAATTGGCAGACTCGTAAATGAATTACTCGATTTAGCAAGAATGGAAGCTGGTCATATATCATTATATAAAGAAGATACTACAATAAAGCCATTTATTGAAAGGATAACGAATAAATTTCAAGGATTGGCTCGAGAGAAAAGCGTAAAGCTTATCTTCGAGATGGTAACAGATGACCTGGCTACTATTGATCTTGATCCAGATCGAATTGAACAGGTTTTAACTAACTTAATAGATAACGCAATACGCCATACCCAATCAGATGGCATCGTGAAAGTAATAGTAGATAGTAATACAAATGGAATTACGATTTATGTCCAAGATAATGGCACGGGAATCCCGGAAGAGGACTTACCGTTTGTGTTTGAGCGCTTTTATAAAGCGGATAAAGCAAGAACACGCGGGAAATCAGGAACAGGCTTAGGACTTGCAATCGCAAAAAATATTGTAGATGCTCATAACGGGCACATTACTGTTCAAAGCAAAAATGGACAAGGTACGACATTTTCATTTTTTTTACCTTACTAAATGATTGAAAAACAGTGAAGTGTGGCGAGAAATCTTGTTTCATGGGAAACAAAGAAAAGCGAAAGCACCTGTTCATCGACGAACAAACAAGTAAAATTTGAAGTGCAAATTTCACCCATAGGGTTTTGACGCAAGATTTAGGAAAAATGTTGAAGTTGTTCGAGTACCAGTGCTCGCTGAGGAGACCTGAAGTTTGTTAGTCAATTAGATCTGTAGCTAGGAATATAAAATGCGCTAATAATAGCGCATTTTTATTTTCTTTTTGGTAGAATAAGACAAGATAAAAAATATTTAGTTTATTGTAACTTTTTCTTGTTTTATACGACTAAATTAATAACGGAGGAGGGGGAAGAATGGACTCCGTCTTTAAAGAGATTTATAGTAAATACCATCAAGACTTGTTTCAGTTTTTGATTTACCTGGTAAAAAATCGTGATGTAGCAGAAGATCTTACTCAAGATGTTTATATTCGAGTATTAAAATCTTATCACAATTTCGAAGGGAAAAGCTCAGAAAAAACATGGCTTTTTTCCATTGCGAGAAACGTAGCAGTAGACTATTTTCGAAAACAAAATAGTTTTAAAAAAAGAATTAAGGATACTTTTGATTGGAATGCAAATCAAATACGTGATATCGGTCCTTTGCCAGAAGAAATTGCATTAAAAAATGAGAATGTTCAGCTTTTGTATCATTGTATTGATTATTGCACAAAGGATCAAAAAATGGTGATTATTTTGCGTTTCCTAAATAACCTTTCAATCACGGAAACAGCTGAAATTTTAGGGTGGACAGAAAGTAAAGTGAAAACAACTCAGCACCGAGCTCTTATTACCTTAAGAAAACTGATGAACCATAAGGATAAGAAGGGAGGGGTACAGCAATATGGCTAATCATTCTGTTGATGAATATCAAGTAGAGAAGCTTCTTCGAAATATGCCAAAAATAATGGACAATAGAAACTCAGAAGAAATTTACATGAGAGTTAAAATGAAGATGAATAGGAAACAAAAAAATAAAAAGCATATTTTGATACCTACATTATCAATTATTGCAGCAGCGATTTTATGTGTGCTGATTTCCCCTGTATTTTTCCAAAATAATCACTTGGAAAGCAAATCAATGGACATAGCAAATCATAAAAATATTGTAAGTAAATCTGGAAGTGCACCACAATTTAAAGCGAATGATAAAAAAGAGGCGGCAGATATAAATTTGTATTCACAAAATACAATTGACCAAATTAATAGAACAGCAGTTTATAAAGAGGATTTGGCAGGGAATAATTTATTTACATACGGTGTTCTAACGGAGGATGCTATTGTTGTGCCTGTGAGTGTAATCGCTCCTAAAAATGACAGCGACTGGATAACACAGTTTAAGGCAGTAGCAGAAGCATTTTCAAAAAAATTACCGTCCTTAAACAATTATCTTCCTTTACACGGTGATATTCAGTACGATAATGATTCGAAAAAGGTGCATGTTATTATTGAGAAAAGTACAATTTCTTCTATAGCTGAACAGTTTACATTAAATTTGAACAGTATTGTTCAATATACGTTTGCATCTCAGGATGTAAAAGAGGTTGATTTTACAGATGAAAATGGTAAACCAATAGATTTAGGTGAAATAGGAGAAATAATACCTCAAGTAATAAATAAAACTCCACAAACTGCATATTTTTTGTACCAATCTAGTGATGGTGGAAAGTATTTATTGCCTACAGATGAAAGTTATCCAAATCTACAGTCAGCTTTGGAAGAAATGAAGACGAAGCCTGATGACTTCCATTTTCCAGTTATTGATCAGAATACAGATGTGACAGTACATAAAGATAATGTAGACATAGCGACGGTTCAATTTGCTAAGAAAATTAATTTAGAAAAGCAAGAAAATTCTATGCAAATGGTGGAAGCCATATTACTTACAGCAAAAAACTTTGGGTATACTGCTATTCAATTTAAAAATCTTGAGCCTTATAGGTGGAATGGATTTGATTTTTCCAAACCGGTGAATGTTCCAATTGCTGCAAATCTAGAAAGTGTGAAATAATGGCATTTTTAAAAGAAGTCGACAAAACGGCTTCTTTTTATTTTTTCTAATTTTACCGAATATCAGTCTTAGATGGTTAGATTTAACTTAATCATGAATATATTTTCCTGATCCGTAAACACTAAATTTTACTCTAGCAAACTCATTATTGACATTATGTTCTAATGAGAAACAGACGCTCATATGGTTAAGCAAGAGTAGTCCAAGGAGGGGAAGATGATGAAAAAGGTCATAATCCATTTGTTAATGGCTATTTGTGTATCTCTATGTATAAAGGGCGGAAATGTTAATGCTGCTAATATAGATATTAAAACAAGTACTGAAAGCTGGTTCTTTCCTGCAAAGGGTGAAATATCTGATGTATTTAATTCAAGAGGTGGGGAGCATAAGGGAATAGATATAGCAGGCACATATAGATCCCCGGTTTATGCAGCTGATAAAGGCAAAGTTGTAAAATCATATTTATCACAATCTTATGGTAATGTAGTGTTCATTCATCATGCGAATGGTTTTGAAACAGTTTATGCCCATTTAGCAAAACGAATTGTCATGGAAGGTGAACAAGTACAAAAGGGAGAAAAAATTGGATTAATGGGTAACACAGGTGAAGCATCCGGAACACATCTTCATTTTGAAATTCACGAAGGAGAATGGACGATTGATAAAAAGTATGCAATTGATCCGTTTATTGTATTTGGAAATGGAGAAATTGGTCAGCTAGTATTTGCATTACAGCATGATCCATACGGCATTGCAGAGGTTTCGAAGCCAGTAATCCATGAACAACAAAAAGACGTACTTATGCCTTTTTATAAGGCTGAAGAATTATCATATGACTTAAATAAACAAAGCATCTCCTTAATATATAATACAATTAATATGAAAAATATGGATAATAATACATACATTGTTAAAAAAGGGGATACTCTCTTTAGTATCTCAAAAAAATTTAGTATATCAGTCGATACGTTAGTAAATTTAAACCATATAAAAAATAAAGATTTAATTTATCCAAATCAAGAATTAAGCTTAGATGAGAAACCGGTAAATATATTGGAGAATGTCTTTAAAACAAAATAATTTACATTTGGATAATTTTCACAGGAGAAAATTCTTTGCTAGTAAAGCATAAATTTCTTCCCAATTGATTTTATTTAAGTTATAATGATGAAGAAAATAATATGGTTCATCTTCGGGGCTGGGTGTAATTCCCGACCGGCGGTGATGAAGCAATTGCTTCTAAGCCCGCGAGCCTGTATTAGGCAGGATTTGGTGTGATTCCAAAGCCGACAGTAAAGTCTGGATGGGAGAAGATGAAGGTTAGCCAGTATTCAAAATGATGTCATTTTGAATACCTATTTGTGATGCCTTTAAAACTCCCTCAAAGAAATTATCTTTGGGGGTTATTTTATTTCGGCATGCGGCTACCTTTCTTCAAGCTGAGGTGAATCTCAAAAGGAGAGAGGAATTTTGCAAAAAATGAATTTGAAGTCTTTTGTAAGTATTGCAATGCTGGGGAGTTTAGCATATTTATTGATGATGCTAAAGTTTCCATTACCTGCACTACCCACTTTTTTAACTTTTGACTTTAGTGATATACCCGCTTTAGTCGCAGCAGTAGTATTTGGTCCACTTGCAGCTATTATTGTAGAAGTAATAAAAAATATATTGGACTACTTAACCTTTGGAGATGCTGCTAGTATACCAATAGGACATTTAGCAAATTTAATGTCTGGACTTTTATTTGTTCTTCCTACTTATTATATTTATAGAAAATTTAAATCGAAAAAAGGGATGACCATAGGGTTAATTTTCGGTACTTTTTCTTTAGCATTATTAATGAGCATATTAAATTATTTTGTAATATTACCAGCATATGCATCATTAGTTAATTATCACATTCAAGATGTTAAAGCATATATAATTAGTGGGGTATTGCCATTTAATATTGTGAAAGGTTTGCTAATTACGATTATTTTCATGTTAATCTTTGTAAGAATGCAAAAGTGGCTAGAAAAACATTCACTAGTAAAATAATTAATTTATATTAAACAAGCATGCAGCAAATTTTGCTGCATGCTTGTTTTTATTCAGGCTTTTTCGTATAGATTGTTGCTTTTTATACGGTGTCTAAATTCTTTATTTAATTTAGTTTCGGGGCATCTTTTCTGACAAGGATTACTTATTCTAAATTTGAAAGAAATAATTATGAGATCCAAAACAACAAAGTATAAGATAAGAGCCTTTATTCATGTTTTAAAGGGTCACCATCAAAAGGTTCGTCGGCGACTTTAATGGATTCAGTTGGACAACCTTCAAATGCATCAATCATATCATCCTCTAGAATCTCTGGTATTTCAGTAACTCCTTGATTATCATCAAGAATAACATATGCGAGACCTTCATCATCATAATCATAAATATCAGGTGCAGCTGCCCCACATGCTCCACAAGCAATACAAGTATCTTTATCTACAATCGTATATTTAGGCATACGTATTTTACCTCCTAGTAAATCAACTCTATTCACTTCACTACAAGTGATAAGTAAAAATAAATTTTTCCCCACACCTCATTTTAAGACTCCATTATCTACATTTCAATAAAAAGCCTTTCTAAGAGAAAATTCTTCTAATTTTGTTCATAATTTATGAAATAACATTGAGATATATGCTAAAATTAGACATAAAAAGACAATAGGTGTTAAACTATGACTTTTTTAGAAGTATTAATACTATGGGCCTTAAAAAAGATTAAAAATGAGCGCACAGTTTACTCTGTGTTCCATTTATTAAACGGTAAAAAATCAAGCCAAACCATTCAAGACGCATACCTTTATCAGATTGAGTCTTTATTTTATACTTTTCCCCATTTAACGAGAACTTCCTTTGATACCAGCTTAAAATCGCTTGTTAATCAATCATTATTAAGGTTAAATTCAGATCATCACTATTATCTAACCGATCAGGGGGAATATCAACTACATTCGTATTTAACTAAACAACCGTTTCCTGCTTTTCTGAATGGAATGAAATATCAGGATCACACATTTGTATTTTGGAACCGGTTAGCGATTTTCGTACAAATATTATCAAACTTAATTAATGAAAACCGTCATTACTTTCCCATAAGTCGTGATGCGGAGTTGTTAAGATGGGTTAAACAATTTATGATCTCACAAAAAAAGTCGAAGCGCCAATTGGCAACCGCCCTTTATGAAGAACTTCACTGTATTTTTTCGGATAATTCACCAGACTTACCAGAAATTTTGGTTTTGAGATTAACAGGATACAAACAAATTGGAAAGACTGTTGAACAGACTGCTAGTAAGCTAAAAATGGAAACGACAGAATATTGGTATCGTTATTTAAACTTACTTCACTATTTAATGGACAATGTTTTAGAAAAAGAGAAAGATTATCCCCTGTTATTTTCCATTTTTCGAGATATGTACAAACCATTTCCAATGACAAAGTCCACCTTTGAAACGTATAAGCTCTTATTGAAAAACTATTCTATTGCTGATATTTCGAAAATTAGGAAGTTAAAGGAGAGTACGATACAAGACCATATTATTGAAGTTGTATTTAATAACCCGGATTTTAGTATAAAGCCATTTGTTGATTTATATACAGAAGAGAAAATTATAACGATTGCTAAACAAATCGGAAAGCAAAAGCTAAAGCCAATAAAAGACCAGTTGCAAAACGTATCCTACTTTCAAATTAGACTAACATTGGCCAAGAATAGGTGATGGAAAGATGAATATTTACGAGGCATTACAAACATATTTCAAGTTTGATACATTTCGACAAGGTCAAGAAGAAGTCATTACTTCTGTATTGAATGGGCAACACACGATCGCCATGCTCCCCACTGGGACAGGAAAATCATTATGCTATCAACTTCCAGGCTATTTGTTACCAGGATCAGTCATGATTGTCTCCCCACTTCTTTCGCTTATGCAAGATCAAGTTGAACAAATGAAAATGCTTGGGGAAAAGAAAGTTGTAGCGATCAATTCTTTTCTTTCTAGAAGAGAACGACAACATATTTTAAAATCATTAACTCAGTATAAGTTTATTTTTATTTCACCGGAAATGCTCTCTAGTCAAAATATTTTAAACTCCTTCTTGAAGATTGATATTTCACTATTTGTAATAGATGAAGCACATTGTATTTCGCAATGGGGGTATGATTTTCGTCCTGATTATTTACGATTAGGGGAGGTAAGGAGGAAGTTAGGAAATCCAACCACCCTTGCTTTAACTGCTACAGCAATAGAAGAAGTTCGCGGGGACATTATTCAATTATTGGAATTACCTAAGGCAAAAGAGTGTATTTTTTCTGTTGATCGTGCCAATATATCTATGTTTGTACAGAAAAAACAAGGTTATAAAGATAAACTAAACGAATTATTAAATTTACTGAAAAAACTTCAAAAGCCGGGAATCATTTATTTTTCAAGTAAAAAAATCTCTGAAGAGGTAGCGGAAATGCTAAGGCGGGAGGGATTATCGAGAACGGCAGCCTATCACGGAGGAATGGATCAGGAACAAAGGATGCTAATACAACAGCAATTTCTCTACGATGAGCTAGATATAATTTGCGCTACTAGTGCATTCGGTATGGGGATCAATAAAGCTAATATTCGTTTCGTAATTCATTTTCATATGCCTCAAAGCTTGGAATCATATTTGCAGGAAATCGGCAGGGCTGGCAGAGATAGTGAAAAAAGCGTCGCTATTTTATTATATAGTCCTGGTGATATCCAACTGCCTCTCCAATTAATCGAACATGAATTACCAGCAGATAATCAAATAGATTTATATATAGAACATTTACGGTTTCCTCAAAATGAAAATGTACAGGAACTAACGGAAACGCAACTGCGATTTTTGCAATATTATTGTTCTAATGAAACACCATACGCATCACAACTAACGAAACTAAAGAAAATTCGAGATGAACGAATTCAATATAAACAACAAAAAATAGTACAAATGGATAATTGGATAAAATCAAATATATGTAGGAGAAAGGAAATATTATCTTATTTTAATGAGGTAGCAGTACATGAGGTTGAAATGTGCTGTGATAACTGTGGGTTATCATTGGACAAGTATGAGGTGTCTGAAATGAACGAGAATAAAGTAAAAAATGAGTCATGGCAAGATATGCTTAAAAATTTATTATTAGAAAGTGATGTTACATGAAAAAATGGAATCAAGCAAACATAATTCAACAACTGACAAAAAAAGAATTAACTTTTCACCTCGTAGCTACTCAAATAGTCCTATTAACGATTTCCATTATTTTAGGTATATTTTTATTTAAAGATTTATCTTCTTTTTTCAACCTTTTTCGATTTGATTCGTCTATATTTATAATGGGAATCACAAATGGTGTTTTCATCGTTATTATCGATTTTATTTTGATGAAGGTATTACCAAATCGATATTATGATGATGGTGGAATAAATGAAAAGATATTTCGAGATCGATCAATCATTGAAATTGTAGGATTAACTCTATTAATTGCATTTAGTGAAGAATTATTATTTCGCGGTATAATTCAAACCCATTTCGGAGTAATTACAGCTAGCATCATATTTGCCTTAGTTCATATTAGATATTGGGGACACTGGTTTCTTATAGTCAATATTGTAGTTCTTAGTTTTTGGTTGGGCATAGTTTATGAATTATCTAATCATCACTTACTAACAACTATAGCGATGCATTTTATTATTGATTTATTGTTAGGAATAGCAATCAAGTATAGGATGAAACAATGAACGGGGGGGTTTCATGTATTCACAAACCTATTACGATCAAGTTGAAAAGAAAAAACAAAGATTAGAAAAAGTAAATACCGTGGTGGATGAAGTGGAAATCGAGTCTCCATTACCTTCACGTATGGAATTACATCATTCAAAGAAAAATAATAAGAAAAAGAAAAAGAAATCAGGCTCTATTTTTCCGAAAGTACTGTTAACCTTTTTTATCCTTTTGCCGATTAGTACAATCGTTGCGTATACATATTTTTCTAAACATCAACCGTTTCATTTGACATCTGAGCCCGCAGGCGGGGAGGAAATTTTATACGAAACGAACAAAAGTGATTCTTCCCAGAATAATGAGCCAGAAGAGAATACGAGCAGCATTTCACATTCATCTTCATTAGCTGATAGTTCGGATTCTCGACCAAAAACGAATGAATCAATAGAGATAAAAACAGAAGAAAAAAACAATGCAAACAGTTCCGTGGAAGGGAACAAGCAGCAAAGCAATGATAGTTCGAATATCCAAATTGTTAATCATATTGTTCAGCCAAATGAAACATTGTTTAGCATAGCAATGAAATATTACAACTCACAAGATGGCATTGAAAAAATTATTCAACAAAACCAAATTATTAATAATGAAATTCAAGCAGGGCAAACATTACAAATACCTTTGCCAAAATAATGAAAGAGTAACAATTTATCTTGAAAATTGTTACTCTTTTTTATATTAGCAAGGCATAGTCCTAGGACAGCCTCATAAAATAGAATGAAGATGTGTCGGTATGGAGGTTATGCTAAATGGATTCATCGATATTAAATCTAAGCGACAAGACGGATAAAGCAACAAAACAAATGCTACAAAATGTAGTTAACAAGAAAAGAAAATTTGACAGATACAAAAATTATCATTTTTTACTTTTATGGATAAGTGTATTCTATTGTTTCACTACTTTATATCTTTTATATCACATTATTTTAAAACCTTACTCTTATTCTTTCTTTGATATTTTTTCTATTGTATTCAATAATCAGAACCATATGTTTTTCTTGTTTTTAGCAGCTTTCTTTTTAGGTGCAACAAAAGTTCTTTACGATAAAAAAGAGAAATATGAAAAGGAATTTCATCAATTGAGATGTGAAATCATTGATCGCAGCAAGGATCTTTGGAAGAATGAGGCATGGAAAAACCGTCATGAGATATTTGAAGTAATGAAAAAACAATATGACATTAATTTATACAATGAAACTAAATAAGCATTCTAATAAAATTGCTTTTTCCCTCTATCTTCTTTAATAATTTCAACAGCTTCACGAAAACGTAGGGAATGAATAATCTCTCTTTCTCTTAAAAAACGAAGCCCATCATTCAGATCTGTGTCATCACTCATATTAATGATCCACTGATAAGTAGCACGCGCCTTTTCTTCTGCAGCTATATCTTCATAAAGATCTGCTATCGGGTCTCCTTTAGCTTGAATATAAGTGGCGGTGAATGGTGCTCCAGCAGCATTATCATAAAAGATTGCCGAATCGTGGTTAACATAATGTGGTGCCAGTCCCGCTTGTTTTAATTGGTCTGGAGTAGCATCTTTTGTTAATTTATATACCATCGTAGCAATCATTTCCAGATGGGCGAATTCCTCTGTCCCAATATCGTTTAATAGACCAATTACTTTTTCTGGAATAGTATAACGTTGATTTAAGTAGCGAAGTGCTGCGGCTAATTCGCCGTCTGCTCCTCCATATTGTTCAATTAGTAATTTTGCAAGCATTGGATTACAAGTGCTGACTCTTACGGGATATTGAAGTTTTTTTTCGTATACCCACATGTACTTATGATCACTCCTTTAGTTATGATATTTCTAAACTTGCCATGGCCACGGTGCTTCCTTCCAATCCCATGGATAATGGGAATAGCTATGCCCGAAGCTAGTTAATGATCCGAAGTGCTTTTCAAATTCACTTTTTATTGGTTTTCTGTGTTTAATAAGCATATTATATTGTTGGATTGCCTCATGATCATCCGGGTGAGTATCTAAATATAAGGTTAGTTCTACAATTACAAAATCAATTGCCTGTATTTCTTCGAGCATTTTATAATACTCTGATGATAATTCCTTCATGCTAATATCACTCCTTTGCCCGTTCATATGGGCTGTAATACTGGTCATATAATGGCTGCCATAAGGTACCTTTCTTTAATGCTTCAAATGGAGAAAATTGTGGCAAATTAGGGGGCTGAAATCCTAAATAAAGGTGAGGTGGAGTAGAGTATGTTTTTTCCGGGATTGGTGGACAAGGATCAAATGGACTAGCAAATGGTTTATAGCTTTTATAATTTGAAGACATTTTTTCCCCTCCTTATGCATTTAATATTAAAGTGTATGGATTATAGGTATAATAAATGACTTTTTTTGCTTGATTAAAAGATTTTTCGAAAAAAAGGAATTTAACGAATTTTGTTGAAATATATAAAGTGAGATAAAAAAATATCATGAGGTGATTTTTATGTTTGCTAAAAACATTATGATTCCTAAACATCGTTGTATTGTGGTGAATGTGGATGATACCGTAGAAACAGCACTTAATCTTTTGGAAAATAGAGGAGTAGATTGTATTCCTGTTTTAAATGGAGATAAATATGCAGGAGTTATTACTCATTATCATATATATAAAAATTTCTTTGAATCCAATATTCCAAAAGAAGAATTCGTTTCATCAAAAAAGGTAAAAGATATTGCTACACATCAAGAAAAGTTTCTAAATGGAACAGAGATATTTGAAGAAACTCTTATTGATCTTAAAGATTTTCCTTTGTTAGCAGTGGTAGATGAACAAAATATTTTTCTAGGTGTTGTTACTCGTTTTGATGTATTAGAGCAGTTTCAAAGCGCCTTTGGAATGAAGAAACCAGGAGTTAGGATTGCCTTCAGTTCTGTTGAAGTGGAAGGAAGAATTTCGAGATTAGCTGATATTATCGGGCAGTATCATGAATCGGTTATTTCTTTAGTTACTTTTGATGAAACAGATAAACTAGTCCGCAGAATTGTATTGAAAATCGAAAAAAGAAATAATATAGATAAATTTGTAGGAAAACTAGAAAGCTCAGGATTTAGAATATTACATATTGTGGAAGATTAATTTACAATTATAATAAGCAGCAAAATATTACTAATAAAATCCTCTCTTGTTCGAGAGGATTTTATTAGTCTCCATACTATTTTATATCGCTAATGAGTATTATTTTTATATGATATGATGGCTCTATTGTCAAAATAATTTGGAGGTTATAATGATATTTTTATTGTTATTATTGCTTATTTTCGGTTTATTATTGTTTTTCTATATGCTTAGAGAAGCATTTTTAAATCGAGTAGTTCACCAAACTATTACTTTTCCAAATTTTCCGAGCGGATTCAACGATTTGAGAATTTTTTTTGTTTCAGATATTCATCGCCGTAAAATACATGAGTCCATCATAAATGATGCAAGAAATATGACTGATTTTGTTGTAATTGGTGGTGACATGCTTGAAAAAGGAGTGCCATTAAGCAGAGTAGAAAATAATCTGAAATTATTACTGGAATTAGGTCCGATTTATTTTGTGTGGGGAAATAACGATTATGAAATAAACGAATGTGACTTATTAAAGTTATTTGAACAGTATGATGTGGAAGTATTAAGAAATAGTTCCACCGTATTTAATGGAGAAAATGGAGACACCATAGCTTTATTAGGTATAGATGACATAGCGCTTGAGAAGGATAATTTAGATTTAGCATTAGAAAATATTCGTTCAGTAAATTTTAAAATATTGTTAAGTCACAATCCGAAAATTATCGAAAAAATGTCCGAAGGTGATAACATTTCACTCATTATGAGTGGTCATACTCATGGAGGTCAAATACAACTATTCGGTTATACCCCTTATAAAAAAGGCGGTATATATAAATTACTGTATTCCACATTGTTTATTAGTAATGGCTATGGAACAAGCATGCTCCCACTAAGATTTGGGGCAAAGCCGGAAACACATGTTATTACTTTAAAGAAGGGAAATTCTTAATAAGTTGGCTTAGAGAAATTTTGTCAGAATGTCATTTGTGCCTTATGAGACATTTAATTAAAAAGAACCATCTAACTCCCTTTTCATACTATGGTGATAAGAGCCAAAGTTCAGGGGGCGAAAGTAAATGAAGCTAGAACGGATATCGCAAAATAAGATTAAATACTCCATATCTTTTGAGGAATTAGTGAAAAAAGGTTTTCTGGAAGAAGGATTAGAATCTTTTATTTGGCATGATTTATTCGATGAAATGGTGGAAGTTGCAAAGGATGAATATCATTTTGACGTTACTGACTCGATTTCAATCGAAATTTTTTCTCTAAACCCTAAAGAAGTTGTTTTGATATTAACCATGGATGAAATTTCCGAATTAAAAGAAGAGGAAATTGAACATAAGGAGATTCAACGCAAAAATATCTATTTCTTTGAATCAATCGAAGATGTAATATTACTCTCATTATGTATTCATAATTTAAAGCTAAACGCCGCAAGCAAGCTTATCCAATTTGAAAATCAATATTACTTAATTATCGATTCAGAGAATTTGAAGTCATTTCGCTCAATTTGTGAAGAATATGGTACACACTCAAATCTTTCCTCTGAATTTTTGGAAGAGTATGGTATTCCAATTATAAATAATAATGCCTTGGAAATGATATCAACTTATTTTTCTGAGTAGTATGTTAGTGTAATAAGAGGAGGCTCATTAGTATGAACTTCCTTTTTTTTTGCAATTATTCTGTAATGACAGAATGATAGCGGTTACAAAAATATGAAAAGTATCATTTTTTATATTGCAATCAGGATTTAAAAGTGTATACTATGTCTGAAAGGCTGATACTTTTTATTACTGAGTGATCATAGGAGGTTAGCAATAATGGCAGCCGAGAAGGGTGCAGAACAGAAAGCATTAGAAGAAAAACATGATGTATTAAAATCTACACAAACAGTTATCCATGAAGCATTAGAGAAACTTGGATACCCTGAAGAAGTGTACGAATTGTTGAAAGAACCGATGAGAATGTTAACAGTTAAAATACCGGTTCGTATGGACGATGGTACTACTAAAATATTTACCGGATTTCGTGCACAGCATAATGATGCAGTTGGTCCTACCAAAGGTGGTATTCGCTTTCATCCAAATGTGACGGAAAATGAAGTGAAAGCACTGTCAATCTGGATGACTTTAAAATGCGGAATCGTAAATCTTCCTTATGGTGGAGGTAAGGGGGGGATTATTTGTGACCCTCGCGAGATGTCTTTCCGAGAACTTGAGGCATTAAGTCGTGGCTATGTCAGAGCAATAAGTCAAATTGTTGGTCCGACAAAAGATATCCCTGCACCAGATGTATTCACCAACTCTCAAATCATGGCTTGGATGATGGACGAGTATAGCCGAATTGATGAGTATAACTCTCCTGGCTTTATTACTGGGAAGCCGTTAGTACTTGGGGGATCACATGGTCGTGAATCTGCAACAGCTAAAGGGGTAACTATTTGTATCCATGAAGCTGCAAAGCGTAGAGGAATTAATCTAAAAGGCGCTCGTGTAGTCGTTCAAGGATTCGGTAATGCTGGTAGCTTTTTATCTAAATTCATGCACGATGAAGGTGCCAAGGTAATCGGTATTTCTGATGCATACGGTGCCCTATATGATCCAGATGGACTAGATATAGATTATTTACTAGATCGACGAGATAGTTTTGGTACAGTTACTAAGCTATTTGACAATACAATTTCGAATAAAGAATTACTTGAATTAGATTGTGATATTTTAGTTCCAGCTGCAATTGAAAATCAAATTACAGAGGAAAATGCACATAATATCCGTGCGCAAATTGTAGTGGAAGCTGCAAATGGACCAACTACACTTGAAGCTACAAGAATATTAACAGAGCGTGGAATACTTTTGGTTCCAGATGTACTAGCTTCTTCTGGAGGAGTTACAGTATCTTACTTTGAATGGGTTCAAAATAATCAAGGTTATTACTGGACGGAAGAAGAAATTGATGAAAAGCTTGAAAAGGTTTTAGTTAATTCTTTTGAAAACGTATATAATACAGCCCAAACAAGAAGAGTTGATATGAGACTCGCGGCATATATGGTTGGAGTACGAAAAGCAGCGGAAGCTTCTCGTTTTAGAGGTTGGATTTAATACTAGTGTAGACATTAATTCCTAATAAATTGTTCCTTTCGTATTTTAGTAAAAATTCTAAAAAAGGTAAAGTACTAGGGCATCTTTTCTTTGAAGGGATATCTATTCTGTTGCCTAAATGAGGAACTTATTGGTTTTAATTACAAAAGTAATAAAGATAAAGAAATGAGCCTTTAATGCCGGACTTATTTTATTTTTCTCTTTCCTGTTCAATTTCATTGCAAGAAAAATGGAAATCCCCTATCATGATGATAGGGGATTTATTTATTTCTAAAGCCCCATTATATAGGCAAGATTAAATTATTGTAAAAATAATTTCATTTTCCAAATTTAGTGTATTTATAGAGGTGAAAATATGCAACGAGAGGACTGCGTTATTGTAGGGGGAGGCCCATGTGGCTTGGCGGTGGCAATTGCATTACAAAATATCGGCATAACTCCCCTTATAATAGAAAAAGGCAATATAGTAAATTCCATCTATCATTACCCAACACATCAAACCTTTTTTAGTTCAAGTGAAAAGCTGGAAATTGGGGAAGTCCCTTTTATTACGGAAAACTTAAAACCAAAGCGGAATCAGGCTTTAACATATTATCGTGAAGTTGCGAAAAGAAAAGAAATCAGAGTGAATCGCTATGAAATGGTAAATAATGTAGAGAAGGAAAATAGTGAATTTGTCGTTACCACATCTAAAGAACAATATAAAACGTCCTATGTAGTTATTGCTACTGGCTATTATGATCATCCCAAATATATGAATATCCCAGGGGAAAATTTAGAGAAAGTTTTTCATTATTTTAAGGAAGCCCATCCTTTTTTCGATATGGATGTAACCGTAATTGGTGGAAAAAATTCTGCAGTAGATGCTGCTATTGAATTAAATAAGGCAGGTGCAAGGGTTACAGTGCTGTATCGGGGAAGCGAGTATTCCAAAAGTGTTAAACCGTGGATTTTGCCTGAGTTTGATGCACTTGTTCGAGACGGAGCGGTACAAATGGAGTTTAATGCAAATATAGTAGAAATCAAAGAGGATAGTCTAATCTTTGAAGTGAATGGAAACAAAAAGGAAATCTCAAATGATTTTGTCTTTGCAATGACTGGTTATCATCCCGACCATCTTTTTATTCAAAATATGGGTGTTAACATTGATATGGACTCAGGAAAACCAATTTTTGATGAAGAAACAATGGAAACAAATATCGAAGGGATTTTTATTGCAGGTGTAATAGCAGCTGGAAATAATGCGAATGAAATATTTATAGAAAATGGACGTTTTCACGGCGGTCTAATTGCAAATGCGATCAAAAACCGTGAAACCAAATAAAACTCCCGACGTCGGGAGTTTTATTATTTAATGATGAAATATTTCCTCAATCTCTTTTATATTTTGTGTATATGATAGTGTAATTAGAAGCTTAATTCTTGCTTTTTGACCATTAAGCCCATTTGAAAAGATGGCACCCATTTCTTTTAGTCTTTTTCCTCCGCCTTCATAGCCATAAACATCTTGGACAATTCCATTAAAACATCTGGAAACTAAAATAACAGGAATATTTTCATCTATTAATGCTTTAACACCTTCAACAGTTGCTGGAGGCAAATTTCCCTGTCCTAATGCCTCAATGACAACCCCGTCATATTTCATATCTTTGATGGCGAAAAAAAGAGAAGAGTCCATTCCTGCATGTGCTTTGATAAGCGCAATTCTCTTAGATATTGTTTTTATATTATAATTCTCTCTATCGGTAGGTTGATGATGAAAAATGATCCCTTGTTTTGCAACGATCCCAATAGGGCCATACTGCGGACTTTGAAAAGTGGAAACATTACTTGTATGGGTTTTTGTTACATTTTTAGCTGTATGAATTTCATCATTTAAAACGACTAAAACACCTTTCCCTTTTGCACCAGGACTTGCAGCGACACGAATCGATGAAATTAGGTTATACAAACCATCTGATCCAATTTCATTACTTGAGCGCATTGCTCCGGTAACGACAATTGGAAAATCAAATGGTACAGTCAAATCAAGAAAATAAGCAGTTTCCTCTAGAGTATCTGTTCCGTGGGTAATAACTACACCATCAATTTGATTTTTTTGATATTCCTCCGCAATTAATTCTTTTAAAAATAACATCTCTTTAGTTGTTATATGTGGTGAAGGAAGGTTAAATGGTTCTTTAATGATTAAATTGGCAAGATCTGAAAGAATTGCAGTTTGTGAAGTTAAAGGATTTCCCTCCCCAGGTTTTACTGCCCCGGTTTCTTGATCCTCAAACATGGATATTGTCCCGCCTGTATGAATAATTAATATGTTTTTTTTCATTCGTTATTCCTCCAAGGTTGTTTTCAAAGAATTTGTTGCTTTTCGTAAATTGATTTATATCCTTAATTACCTTAAGAGTGAGTATCTTTACTTAAAAAAGCTAACTAGACTTAATTAGAATAAAGAAAATAATAAGGTTTTCTTATCCAGAATCAACAATGTTTAAGAAAGAGCATCTCTTAAGATGTAATAAAAGATTAGATACATATTATTTTACTATAAAAGGTCATTAATCTTTTTGACAATATTATTTTCATACCTATATTAACATGATACGATTAAGAAAATATAAAGAAAAGAGGGCGTTACATGCTGGTGATTATATCAGCGGGTCTTGCACCAGGTCTTGCGCTGTTAAGTTATTTTTATTTGAAGGATCAATATGAACAAGAACCAATCTTGTTAGTGTTTAAGTCTTTTATGTATGGAGCAATTCTTACATTTCCAATTATGTTTATTCAACATGTCTTGACTAATGAAAACATGCTCCAAGGAAAATTAGGAAACGCATTTATAGCCACTTCTTTATTGGAAGAATTTTTCAAGTGGTTTATTTTATATTTTGCAATTTTTTTACATGGTGACTTTAATGAGCCTTACGATGGGATTGTATATGGAGTTAGTGTCTCACTTGGATTTGCGACAGTTGAAAATATACTTTCTCTGATTGGGAATGGTATTGAAGTTGCCTTTGGTCGTGCCTTACTTCCAGTTTCAAGCCATGCTTTGTTCGGTGTAGTCATGGGTTATTATCTTGGAAAAGGAAAATTTACAAGTGACAATAAGCATATGAAATGGATATTCTTATCTTTTTTTATTTCATTCCTTCTGCATGGTATTTATGATTTTATCCTTCTTTCTTTTAAAAACTGGATTTATTGTATGATACCTTTCATGCTTTTTCTTTGGTGGTATGGGTTAAAAAAGGTAAAGCAGGCGCGTCTATTAACGGAAAAATTTCATCATAAAGCAATTGAAAAATAGCTCTATATTTCCATGATTTATATTTTCTATGAATAAAATACCTCCTTCTTCAAAAACTAGTTATAATTCTACATCATTTTTTGGAGGGTTAGATTCATGAAGTACAGCACCTTACTAAAAGTCTTCTTCTTAGTAGGAACCATGTTTCTCTTGACTATTACGAATCAAAGTATCCCTATCAATGCCTTTTCAAATCAAGTAATACAACGGGGTGCTACAGGCGACGATGTCATTGAGTTACAGGCACGTTTGCAAAATATTGGTTATTACACTGGGAAAATTGATGGAGTATTTGGATGGGGGACTTATTGGGCGCTTAGAAATTTCCAACAAAAGTTTGGCCTTTCGGTTGATGGCTTAGCCGGCTCCACTACGAAGAATAAGCTAGTTTCAGCATCTCATTATAATCGGGCTTTTGTTATAGGGCAAATTAAAAAAGGGAATGATTTTACATATTATGGCGGTGTGGATATTAATAAACAAATAAAACCAAAATCTTCTACCGCAAAACAGAACTCTGCACCATCGAATAATACAAATAAATCAACAAATGTTACGGCATCGAACGTACCGAATGGCTATTCTCAAAATGATATTCGATTAATGTCCAATGCAGTGTACGGTGAATCAAGAGGGGAACCATATGAGGGACAAGTTGCTGTAGCAGCTGTTATTTTAAATCGCGTTGCAAGTTCATCCTTTCCTAATACTGTATCGGGAGTAATTTTTCAGCCTGGAGCCTTTACTGCCGTGGCAGATGGACAAATATGGTTAACACCAAATAAAACAGCAGAGAAAGCAGTAATGGATGCATTAAATGGCTGGGATCCAACAGGAAATGCTCTTTATTATTTTAATCCGGCAACAGCGACTAGTAAATGGATTTGGGGAAGACCGCAAATAAAGCAAATAGGTCAACATATTTTTTGCAAATAAGGGGTGATGAAAATTGATTAAAGGATTACTTATTACCGTTTTGTCACTCGGAGTAGTGGGGACTGCCGTATGGGGGTATCAAGAGCATCGTGAAAAAAATGCAATATTAATTAATGCAGAAAATAATTATCAACGTGCTTTCCATGATTTGGCGTACCAACTGGATTTATTACACGACAAGATTGGCACCACACTTGCCATGAACTCAAGAAAATCATTATCCCCAAGTTTGGCAGAAGTATGGAGATTGACTTCAGAAGCACACAGTAGTGTCGGGCAGTTACCACTAACATTACTTCCATTTAACAAAACAGATGAATTCTTATCTAAAATTGGTAGCTTTAGTTATCAAACATCCATTAGGGATTTGGATAAAAAACCATTAACAGATCAAGAATATGGTACATTAAAAAAACTATATAGTCAGAGTGGAAATATCCAAAATGAGCTTCGCAATGTCCAGCATCTTGTTTTAAAAAACAATTTAAGATGGATGGATGTTGAGCTAGCTTTAGCAACAGGTAAAGAGACATCAGACAATACCATTATAGATGGTTTTAAAACAGTAGAAAAAACAGCAAAAGGGTATGAAGAAGCAAATATGGATAATCCTTCTTTCGTGAGTTATAGCAAAAAGGATGAAGAATATAAACATATTAAAGGAAAAAAAATATCAAAGGCACAAGCTGGGAAAATAGCGAAAGGATATTTAAGTAATAAAGGCGAAAATGTAATAAAAATTACGAAAAGCAAAAAGGGAGCTAAATTTGTATTCTATAGTGTTATTTTAGAAGGAAATAATAATAATCGAGAAGAAATGGATATTACCCAAAAAGGCGGTTATCCAATTTGGTATATAAACAATCGCAGTATTGGAAAACAAAAAATAAGTTTAAATGATGGCGAGAAAAATGCGGCGAGTTTTTTGCAGAAGCATGATTTTAAAGATATGCAAATTTTTGAGAGCACACAATTTGATACGATTGGAGTATATTCCTTTGTTACAGTTCAAAAAGGGGTAAGGATTTATCCTGAAACGATAAAAATGAAAATAGCGCTTGATAATGGTCAGATTGTAGGTTTTACGTCTGAAGATTATTTGCAAAATCATTATCCCCGCAATATTCCTAAACCAACACTAAGCATGTCCGAAGCAAAAGGTTATATTAATCCGAAGGTAAAAATTATGGAAGACAGATTAGCCGTTATAGTCAATGACTTAAATAAAGAAGTCCTTTGTTATGAATTTCTAGGTACATTAGGAAAAGATACTTATCGAGTTTATATTAATGCCGATAATGGATTGGAAGAAAAAGTAGAGAAATTAAAAAATTCAGAACCAATGTATGAAAATGCTTTGTAAAGGAAAGCTAAAACAGCTTTTCTTTTTTTCTGTAATAATTTTATATTTATTGGTAAAATAGTTATAGTATTATGAAAAATAAAGGGGAAGGACAACTAATTAATGTTAAAAATAGGGACAACTTTAACACTTGAACCATTTGACAAGGACACTGATGAACAATTTAAATGTAAGATTGCTGATATTGAAGGAGACCGTATCTATATCGATTATCCTATTAATTTAAAAACAAATCGAACTACATTTTTAGTAAATTCTATGTCTTTTGTCGCCGTCTTTATTTCAGAAAATAATATTGCTTACAAATTTAAAACTCAGGTAATAGGAAAAATAAAAAAAAGGATCCCTTTAATTATTCTTCATTTTCCTGGTAATGATCAATTAATAAAGATCCAACGAAGACAATTTGTACGTGTGGAAACTGCTGTAGATGCATCTCTTTCATTTCCAAAATCTAATCTACAAATACCGACTGTTACAGATGATATTAGCGCTGGAGGGTGTGCAGTGCAACTTCCAATGAACATTAACATCAGCTCACATGAAGAAGGGAAAGGTTTATTTGTTCTTCCTTTACAATCTGGCCATATTTATCTAAGCTTAGCTTTTTCTGTTATTCGTGTGTGGGAAAAAGATGATAAGAAAATTGCTTCAATAAATTTCATAGATATAAGTCCTAAAGAAAAACAATTACTATTGAGGTTTTGTTTTGAAAAGCAATTAGATCATAAGAAAAAAGGGTTATTATCTTAATTGCGAAAAAGATAGTATAATTTCATTTTTGTTACCCAATAATGTAGCAAATGAGTTTTGATTATTGGGGTGTATAGAATGAAAATGCTGGAACGATGGTTGATAAAATTAGCTATTTTCCATTTTCTATTACTATTATTTTTCCAATTCATATTTCAACACTTTCAAGGAATGAAAGACCTACAAAGAATCACGTTTTATGAAGGTGTCAATAATAAAAATGAAACACCGATTATTGATACATGGAAAAAGCAATAAAAAAGACAGAAACCATTGCTGTCTTTTTTCTATTTTTTTGTGTTAATATAAGAAAAGCAGAAGCGCCTTGCACATCGGCGTACGGATTTCGTAGTCTTTGACTTATCGTAGGGAGAAGACGTAGAAATCCGCTAGCCGATAGGCGCTGGAGTTAGACAGGTAAAAAAAGATAATTACATAGGATAGGATTAGTAGGTGAATATTCATGGGAAAAATTAGAATAGCAATTGATGGTCCGGCAGCTGCTGGAAAAAGTACCGTAGCTAAAATTGTCGCAGAAAAGCTGTCATATATTTATATTGACACAGGTGCGATGTATCGATCTTTAACATACAAAGCCATCAAAAATCAAGTTGATCTAAATAATGAAGCTGCATTAGCTGATCTATTATTTAATACAAATATAAAGTTAGAAGCAAGTGCGAATGGTCAATTAGTTTTTGTTGATGGAATGGATGTTACCAATCAAATTAGGGAAGCCTCTGTAACCAATTCTGTATCCTTAGTCTCTAAATATCGTTCTGTCCGTGAGGAAATGGTTACTCGTCAAAAAGAATTTGCAAAAGATGGCGGTATTGTAATGGACGGGAGAGATATAGGTACACACGTAATTCCTGATGCAGAGTTGAAAATATTTCTATTAGCAAGTGTGGAAGAACGTGCAGAAAGAAGACACACTGAAAATATATCAAAGGGATTTCCTTCCGATATACATCAGCTTAAAGAAGAAATTGAATTGAGGGACAAATTAGATTCCGAACGAGAAGTTGCACCATTGCGTAAAGCAGAAGATGCAATCGAATTAGACACTACTTCTTTAACTATTGAGGAAGTGACAGATAAAATCATGCATCTTGTCCATGAAAGGATTGGATTGTCTTGACATTATATACATTTGCAAAAAATTTTGTAAATGCAATTTTCAAACCTCTTTATCGAATTCAAATAATTGGTCTTGAAACATTTCCAAAAGAGGGTGGTGTCTTATTATGTACGAACCATATACATAATTTTGACCCTCCTGTTGTTGGGATTACCTGCCCGCGCGACGTTGTATTTATGGCAAAAGAGGAATTGTTCAAGACACCAATAATTGGCCCAGTAGTAGCTAATTTAAATGCATTTCCAGTTAAAAGAGGAATGAGTGACCGCGAAGCACTTCGAAAAGGACTAGCGGCTTTAAAAGAAAATAAAGTGTTAGGTTTATTTCCTGAAGGACATCGTAGTAAAACAGGTGAGCTTGGAAAAGGACTTTCAGGTGCAGGATTCTTTGCTTTAAGGTCAGATGCGCATGTTGTCCCTTGTGCAATTATTGGACCATATAGACCTTTTAAGAAGCTGAAAGTTATATACGGAGAACCTATTGAAATGGGTTCTTTTAGAGAAAAAAAAGTTAGCGCCGATGAGGTTACAGATACGATTATGAATAATATTCGCACCCTAATAGAAAAACATCGTTAAGCGATTACTTTACTTGACAAATTATAATATTTGTAAGAAGTTAGTAGAGAGAATATCTTTTTGAATTATTAGATATTAGAGTGATGACAAATAAAATCATTCTGTTTTCACTGAATCCTTGGCACTTTTAATTTTTTTATACTAATTAATGTGATAAGATTCAGCAGTTCGATTAAGGAGGAGTACATATGACAGAGGATATGAATCAAGTAGAAGTCAGAACTTTTTCAGAGAATGATAAAGTTAAAGGAACTGTAACCAAGATTGAAGAAAAGCAAGTTCTAGTTTCAATTGTTGGGAGTAAACTTGATGGTATTATTCCAATAAGCGAACTTTCAAGTTTGCATGTTGAACATGCGTCAGATGTAGTAAATGTAGGGGACGATCTAGATTTAATCGTAACAAAGGTAGAAGAAGATGCTCTTGTTGTATCAAAACGGAAGGTCGATGCTGAAAAAGCTTGGGAAGAAATGAGACGACGTTTTGAAAGCGGAGAAGTTTTTGATGCTATTGTAAATGATGTTGTTAAAGGTGGTCTCGTAATAGATCTCGGTGTTAGGGGATTTGTTCCAGCATCATTAGTAGAAGATCACTATGTTGACGATTTCACGGATTATAAAGGCAAAACAATTTCTTTTAAAATTGTGGAGTTAGATCAAGAAAAAAATCGTCTTATCCTTTCTCACCGTGCTGTAATTGAATCGGAAAAAGAGCAGAAAAAGAAACAAGTTTTAAAGAATATTAGTGTTGGCCAAATTTTGGAAGGCAATGTCCAACGAATTACCAATTTCGGGGCATTTGTTGATATTGGTGGGGTAGATGGATTAGTTCATATTTCTCAACTTTCACACAAACATGTGTCCTTGCCTACAGAGGTTGTTAAAGAAGGAGAAAAAGTCCAAGTAAAAGTTCTTTCGGTTGATTTAGATAATGAACGTATTTCATTATCAATTAAAGAAACACAGCCAGGACCTTGGTCTAGAATAGAAGAGATCGCAGCAGTGGATTCCGTTCTTACGGGAATTGTGAAGCGAATTGTTTCTTTTGGTGCCTTTGTTGAGGTATTTCCAGGTGTAGAAGGTCTTGTTCATATTTCGCAAATCTCTCATAAACATATTGGAACTCCACATGAGTTATTAAAAGAAGGGCAGCAAGTAAAGGTAAAAGTTCTAGATGTCAATGAAAAAGAACAACGGCTGTCATTGAGTATGAAGGAATTAGAAGAAAAAGACTCAGATAATCATATAGATTACGAATTACCTGAAGAAACAAAAGGATTTCAGTTAGGCGAAATGATCGGAGACAAATTAAAGGATTTAAAAAAATAATTTTAAGTCAAAAGGGTTCATATTTTGAATATGAGCCCTTTTGACTTTTATATTCTTATTTACATAACTTGAGATTAGATCCATGTTTTGGATTCATATAGATTACCCATTTTGTCTTTTCTTTGATTCATCAGAGCTTTCCAATTTTGTTGCGCCATCATAATGGAGATCTTGATTTCGGTCAGATTCTACTCTTCTGCTCTTCTTTAACTTCTTCTCCTGTCTGTCCTTACCCATTCTAACACCTCCTTTAAATAAATTGAAAAGGATCAACGGAAATTTCGAAAGTTAATAAAAAATCTCCGAACTATTAATCCTCTTATAATTAAAGGATATCTCTATAAATATTTGCTATACACGATTAGATTTTTTAAATTTTCCTATAATGAATAATAAATAGAGATTGGAGGTATTATAGTGTCTGGTTCAATATTTATAGGTTTTTGGTGGGGGGCATGGATTGTCGCCACTTTTCTTATGGATAAGCATAATAAAATTCGTTTTCCTTTAGGACTTATATCACTAGTCTTATTAATTGTATATCCTTATAAAATTTATATTGCGCCATTAAATATTCAATTACCAGCTATTATTCTTCTTATTATCGGATATGTTTATAGTGGTTATTTATCAATGACAAAAAAATTATTTATGATGTTAGCAGTAATTATTATGATTACTGGATATTCCGGTTTTTTATTTATGATTCTTTATGATCCTGTATGGGCTATTATCGATTATCATATTATGTCAGCTATAATTATTTTTTTTATTGCACAAATACTATTTCCGAAAAATTTATATTCTCATCTTGTCTGTTCTATTTTAGGTTCCGTTCAAGGTGAAGTGATATATGGTGTCGTATTATCTAAATGGGGATTTTCCTACAATGCATGTTCTGGTGATTACTTGGATACTTGTGCAATTTATTTTTTTATGGCATTAACTTGGTTTTTTATACAGCATATATCATCCAATTTGTCTATGAAAAATTCCATTGGAAAGCAAAAGCATGGATAAAATTTATCATTTTGCATGAAAAGAAAATAAACTTTCATTGATTGCGAAACATATTATTGTTAAACTATTAAAGCTAATGCCTTTCGATTCATCATGTAAACAACAGTTGATTAGACCATTGTAACTTGAGGTCAATCACATATTATACATATTCACATTTTGATATGTAGAATGTGAAATATTCTCCTTTGTATAAAAAATAATTTGTATATGAATGTTGGATAGAAATTGAATTAGAAACATATGACAATAGATGAAAGGGTGATTGAAGTGACAAAACCAGTTGTCGCTATTGTAGGTCGTCCAAATGTTGGAAAATCAACCATTTTTAATCGTATAGTCGGAGAACGTATTTCGATTGTTGAGGATATTCCTGGTGTTACTAGAGATCGTATTTATAGCTCTGGGGATTGGTTAACGCATGATTTTAATATTATTGATACTGGCGGGATAGATATTGGTGATGAACCATTTTTAGAACAAATTCGGGCGCAAGCTGAAATTGCCATTGATGAAGCTGATGTGATTATTTTTATTGTAAGTGGTCGTGAAGGTGTAACAGCAGCGGATGAAATGGTGTCCAAAATCTTATATCGTTCACGAAAACCAGTTGTATTGGGTGTAAATAAGATAGATAATCCTGAAATGAGAGATCAAGTTTATGATTTTTATGCACTTGGCTTTGGAGAACCTTTTCCTATTTCAGGTGCCCATGGTATTGGTTTAGGAGATTTGTTAGATGAAGTTGCAAAACATTTTCCTACCCGTGATGAGGAAACATATGATGAGGATGTCATTAAATTTAGTTTTATTGGTCGTCCAAATGTCGGGAAATCGTCACTTGTAAACGCGATTTTAGGAGAAGATCGTGTTATTGTGAGTGATATAGAAGGTACAACTCGTGATGCAATAGATTCCACTTATACATATGAAGAGCAGGAATACGTTATTATTGACACTGCTGGTATGAGAAAAAAAGGGAAAGTTTACGAGAGTACAGAAAAATATAGTGTGCTGCGTGCGTTAAGAGCTATTGAACGTTCAGATGTCGTCTGTGTCGTTATAAATGGGGAAGAAGGAATAAGAGAACAAGATAAACGCATTGCTGGATATGCCCATGAAGCTGGAAGAGCTATCGTTATTGTAGTCAACAAATGGGATGCTGTAGAAAAAGACGAAAAAACAATGAAGAAATTTGAAGAAACAATAAGAGAGCATTTTCTCTTCTTAAGCTACGCACCAATCGTTTTCCTATCTGCTAAAACAAAAAAGCGAGTATATTCACTATTACCTGTCATTAAAAGAGTAAGTGAAAATCACGCACTAAGGGTACAATCTAGCATCTTGAATGAAGTTATTATGGATGCAGTTGCAATGAATCCGACACCTACCGATAAAGGACAAAGGCTGCGGATATATTATGCCACTCAGGTTGCTGTAAAACCGCCAACCTTTGTTGTCTTTGTAAATAATCCGGAGTTGATGCATTTCTCATACGAGAGATTTTTAGAGAATAGAATTCGTGATGCATTTGATTTTGAAGGAACACCGATTCGTATCTTGTCAAGGCAAAGAAAATAAAACTTAAGCAGGTGATACCATGTCAAATATAAAAGAAAGAGTTGCTGTTATTGGTGCAGGGAGTTGGGGAACAGCACTAGCGATTGTATTGGCTGATAATGGTCATGAAGTTCGATTATGGGGACACAAACAAGAACAAATCGATGAGATAAATAGTAATCATACAAATGAGAAATACTTACCTAACTTAAATCTTCCAGAATCAATTGTTGGAATTAGTTCTTTGTCTGATGTATTAAAAGATATAGAAATGGTCATTCTTGCTGTTCCTACAAAGGCTATTAGGGAAGTGCTGAGTAAAATCCGTGATTTTCAAAATACTCCGTTGACTATCGTTCATGTTAGTAAAGGAATTGAACCTGATACGTTATTAAGAATTTCAGAAATGATTCAGCAGGAATTACCTTCTTCTATACTAAAAGAAGTTGTTATCCTTTCAGGGCCGAGTCATGCGGAGGAAGTTAGTCTACGACATCCAACAACCGTAACGGTATCATCAGAAAACATGGAAGCTGCAAATATGGTACAGGATCTATTCATGAATCAACATTTTCGTGTCTATACAAACCCAGATGTGATCGGAGTGGAAATCGGTGGTGCATTAAAGAATATCATTGCACTTGCTGCTGGAATTTCTGATGGGTTAGGTTATGGAGATAATGCAAAGGCAGCATTAATTACAAGAGGTTTAACGGAAATTGCGCGCCTTGGTACGAAAATAGGAGCAAACCCTTTAACCTTTTTAGGGTTATCTGGTATTGGTGACTTAATTGTTACTTGTACAAGTGTCCATTCAAGAAATTGGCGAGCAGGAAATATGCTTGGAAAAGGCAAAAATCTAGCAGAAGTTTTAGAAAGTATGGGGATGGTTGTAGAGGGTGTAAGGACTACAAAAGCTGCCTATCAACTTTCTGAAAAGTATGATGTGAAAATGCCTATAACGGAAGCTTTATATGGAGTTCTATTTAATGATAATAATCCAAAGGAAGCGGTTGATCAATTAATGGGGCGACTAAAAACCCATGAAATGGAAGATTTAACTAGTGGACTAGAAATGTAGTAACTTTTTAATTGGTTATAAGTTTCATTAAGCTATGATACTTTGGAGACATTTTTAAATTTAAAATTGTTAATACATTGTAGAAGGCAAGAAGTTTTATCATATGGGCATTCGAGGATGCCAACAAGTACTTTTTAGCATAAAATGCTATGAAGTAATTAGCTTTAAACCTAAGGTATGGGTATAAGTCTATTTTATTACTGAAGTTAGGTAACGCTCCCTTACTTCAGTTTTTTTTATTTTTCTTTAATACATTTCAATATCTTGACAAAGTCATTTCATTTCAATATTTATTGCTTATGATATAATATGGAACGAGTATTCTTTCCTATTTTACTTAATTTTTTTATAAAGGTGGTTTGATGGATGTCACTATCCATGCTTAAAATGTGGATCTCTATTGCTGCAATGGGAATTATGGCAATAGCAATGGTAACCATATATGTAAGTAGATATAAAATGAAATCAAAGGCTTTTAAATTTATTACTGCATTAGTAGCATACATATGTTTAGTAGTTGGTGGATTAATGATGTTTTACGTTGTGTTAAGCGGCCCGACAGACTGATAACCACTATTATTCGATAGGTTTTTATTTTTTTATTTTGATTGGTTATTGACCAAGAAAGGATGGCCAATAGGTTTGAAAAAAATAGTACTTAGTCTTATTTTAATTATTTCCATTTCATTATTAAGCGGCTGTTTATATCCACAAGATAAGCTAGCAAAAAATCAAGTCCCTTATGATGACCAAATCCAAACTGTACAAACTGCTGTCGAAAAGTTTCAAAAAGACAATGATGGCATTCTTCCAATTAAAACAGAGGAAAAAAGTGCTTCTATTTATGAAAAGTATCCGGTAGATTTTAATAAATTAATTCAGAATAGATATATGTCCGAGCCGCCTGGTAACTCATATGAAAATGGCGGGATCTTTCAATATGTTATTATCGACGCTGAAACAAAACCAACAGTTAAAATATTCGATTTGCGAATAGCGGAAAAAATAAGAGAAATTCGAATTCGAATAACTGCACAAGGTTATCCGCCATTTGGCAAACAAGTTGCTTATAATGTCTATACAATTAACTTCAAGAAATTAGGGTATAAAGATGAACAATATGCTATATCTCCATACACTAATAACAATCTTCCTTTTGTAATCGATGGAAAAGGGAATATTTTTGTTGATTATCGAATGGATTTATTTCAGGCGCTTAAAAAAAATCATACTTCTATCAAACAAGGGGATGACATAAGGTCGATATTAACAAAAAAATCATCCTTTGTACCTGCATACTCTCTATCCTATACGATAAACAAAAAAAATGAGCCAGTCTTTTTGACAAAATAGTCATAACCCTTTCTCAGGCAATATATATTGTAGAGGAAGGGTTTTTATTTATTATAAGAGGTTGTTCAAAAAGCAAAAGGAAACGAATGTCGAAAAACAGTGTTCCAAAAGTCTCTTTCTTTCCTCATGAGATAAATATTGTTTTGAATCTTTTTGAACACTTATTATAATTAATTCTCTAAAAAATTTCTCTTTATAGTCATAACATAATAGGACAACATCATACACATATAATGTCCAATCATATTTAACGGATGTAATGTCCCGGTAACTTAATGTGGGGAGGGAATCTCTTGGAAAAGGTAGATATTTTTAAAGATATCGCTGAAAGAACTGGTGGAGACATTTACTTAGGAGTGGTGGGAGCAGTTCGTACTGGTAAGTCTACATTTATTAAAAAATTTATGGAGTTAGTTGTTTTACCTAACATTTCAAACGAAGCCGACAGAAATAGAGCACAAGATGAATTGCCACAAAGTGCGGCAGGAAAGACGATCATGACAACTGAACCGAAATTTGTCCCCAACCAAGCTGTTTCGGTACATGTCGGAGAAGGTCTTGATGTAAATATTCGTCTTGTTGACTGTGTAGGATATACGGTACCAGGTGCAAAGGGATATGAAGATGAAAATGGTCCACGAATGATTCATACACCTTGGTATGAGGAACCAATATCCTTTCATGAAGCGGCTGAAATCGGAACGAGAAAAGTCATTCAGGAGCATTCAGTTATAGGTGTAGTTATTACAACTGATGGATCAATTGGCGAAATTCCACGTTACGATTATGTGGACGCAGAGGAAAGAGTGATTGCCGAATTAAAAGAAGTCGGAAAACCATTTATCATGGTGATTAACTCAGCAAGGCCACACCACCCAGAAACGGAATCACTTAGATTGTCGCTAGCTGAGAAATATGATATTCCAGTGGTGGCAATGTCAGTGGAGAGCATGCGTGAAGGAGATGTTTTAAATGTCCTTCGAGAAGCATTGTACGAATTCCCTGTTCTAGAAGTGAACGTGAATCTTCCGAGTTGGGTAATGGTTTTAAATGAAAATCATTGGTTAAGAGAAAATTATCAAGAAGCGGTTAAAGAAACCGTAAAGGATATTAAGCGGCTCCGTGATGTAGATCGTGTCGTTCAATATTTCAATGAGTATGATTTTATTGAAAATGCAGGATTAGCGGGAATTGAAATGGGTCAAGGTGTAGCAGAAATTGACTTATTTGCTCCGGATGAATTATATGATCAAGTATTGAAGGAAATTGTTGGTGTAGAAATTCGCGGTAAAGATCATTTGCTTGAATTAATGCAGGACTTTGCCCATGCAAAAACCGAATATGATCAAATTTCCGATGCTTTGAAAATGGTAAAACAAACAGGATATGGAATTGCATCTCCATCATTATCGGATATGAGTCTAGATGAACCGGAAATCATTCGGCAAGGTTCAAGATTTGGGGTACGTCTAAAGGCTGTAGCACCATCCATCCATATGATAAAAGTAGATGTGGAATCTGAATTTGCTCCGATTATTGGAACGGAAAAGCAAAGCGAGGAACTTGTAAGGTATTTAATGCAGGACTTTGAGGATGATCCTCTTTCTATCTGGAATTCTGATATCTTCGGTCGTAACTTAAGTTCTATAGTTCGTGAAGGAATTCATGCGAAAATTTCACTAATGCCAGAGAATGCTCGCTATAAATTAAAAGAAACATTAGAAAGAATCATTAATGAGGGTTCCGGTGGGCTAATAGCCATCATTTTATAACTTCAAATTTGTGGTCAGGTTAAAAAAACCTGGCCTTTTTCACGCATTTTATGAAAAGTTTCCCATCAAATCAATATTTATTCTTGCTAAGCTAATTTTAATATGATAATCTTTTATCAGAATTGTTGTTGCTACAGGAATCAACAACGTTCATTACGGTTTTTTCAAAATAAATGTATAGAAACCGTTTAATTTGTTTACAAATGTAATATTTAACAAAAAAATGTTCCTTTTTGGGAGGAGGTGAATGGCATGAACAAAACAGAACTAATCAATGCTGTTGCTGAAAGCACAGAATTATCAAAAAAAGATGCGACAAAAGCTGTTGATGCTATTTTCGATACTATTCAAAATGCATTAGCAAGTGGCGATAAAGTACAACTAATCGGATTCGGTAACTTCGAAGTTCGTGAACGTGCGGCTCGTAAAGGACGTAACCCACAAACTGGTGAAGAAATCGAAATCGCAGCTAGTAAAGTACCTGCATTCAAACCAGGTAAAGCGCTTAAAGACGCTGTTAAATAAGTACATAATGAACTTTGAGCGTTTGTTAAAAAGGACTGCATTTTGCAGTCCTTTTTATATGTGAAAAATAGATTATTGATCGATATGCTTGAACAACCCTTAGATGTGATGATTAACAGTGATAAAAGAGCTGGTCTGCCAACAACTACATATCTGTTCCAAGATGGGTAGAACTTGACAGTTTTAATTTCTCATCTTTTCTCTAAAACGTTCAAAGATTCGTGGTATTTTGTATTTTGCTGACCGAGATTTGTGTGCTAAGATTAAACAGTTATCATATTTTATTGTTTCAAAGAATTGAAAAGTAGATCATTTCATTAAAGGCTCTCTTTTTTTTAATCTTTGTCGTTTTTATAATCGTGAATCTCGTAAATTTTTTTCATTCAGCAATAGAATAGGTAATCCTATGATGAAAAGTAACACCGAAATTAAATTTTAGTAGCAATTTGAACAAAGTACGAATTGCAACAGCTTAAATTAAGCTTTAGAATTTTAACAATTTAAACGAAACCATCTTCATTAACATATATAAAGGAGAGTAAGCAATGGATGAGGCAAGCTTAAAAAAGGTTGAACAAGGTGTTCGCATGATTTTAGAGGCCATTGGTGAAAATCCGCAACGTGAAGGTTTAGTGGATACTCCAACACGAGTAGCAAAAATGTATGAAGAAATTTTCTTTGGACTCAAAGAGGATCCAAGTGAATACTTTGATATACTTTACAATGAGCAACATGATGAACTAGTTCTAGTAAAAGACATCTCTTTCTTTTCTATGTGTGAACATCATCTAATTCCTTTTTATGGAAAGGCGCATATTGCATATTTTCCACAAAATGGTCAAGTTGCTGGATTAAGCAAATTAGCCCGTGTTGTTGAATCGCTTGCAAGTAGACCGCAACTTCAAGAACGTATTACTGTTACTCTCGCAGATGTCTTAATGGAGAAGCTTAGTCCAGCAGGAGTTTTGGTAATGCTCGAAGCAGAACATATGTGCATGACAATGCGTGGAATAAAAAAACCTGGAACGAAAGCAATAACTACTGCTGCCAGAGGGATTTTTAAATCAAACAATACTGTAAGGTCAGAAGTTCTTTCCTTAATGAAGGATTAATATTTTTAAAAAGATTGGAGGGTGAAAGATGCCATCAGTGAATGGAAATAATGATTATATTGTCATAAAGGCAATGGATGATGGGGTAAGTGTTATAGGGTTAACTAGAGGAACTGACACTAGATTTCACCATACAGAAAAATTAGATAATGGTGAAGTGATGATTGCTCAGTTTACTGAACACACGTCAGCGATAAAGATCAGGGGAAATGCTAAAATATTTACAAGTATTGCCGAACTTAATAGTGAATCAGGAACAAGAAAAATATAACGGAACGACCGAAATTAGTGAATTAAATCACAAATACTTAGAGTAAAAATAATTTTTATGTTATAATATATTTTGTTCTATTTTCTAAGACTCTTTTCTTAAATTTTGTTTTTTTTATATATGAAATTCTAGGTAACAACGTTATTTGGGTTAAAAATGAATAAATTTGGTAAGAAAAGATACCCCGTAACCTGTCCGACTTAGGATTTATAATATATGATGAAAAGCAATGTTTATTGCGAATACGGCGTTTCTAGAAGAATAGATATTTATCCAGGAATGAAATGGGGATTAAGGGTTATGTCATTGCAGGAATCATTAAAGCTAGTGGCTTCTATTAAAGAGATTATCCAACAAAAGATTACACATCATTATTTAAATAAATATATAGAAGTTCCATTTATTGATGAAGATCGCATTATACTTTTATTAAATAGTATGATGGATCAAAAAATTTCAAAGAATGAAATGGAAAAGCTTGTCGCTAGTGCTATGCTCATTCAAATCGCCCTTGATACCCATGAAAAAGTTACAAACTATGGTGAGGATTTAAAACAACGACAACTGTTGGTATTATCCGGGGATTATTATAGCGGACTATACTATAAAATTTTAGCGGAAATAGACAATATTCCTTTGATAAAAGTGTTAGCAGAAGGAATAAAAACCGTTAATGAATATAAAATTGCACTTTATCGAAATGAAGCTACAGATATTGATACATATATGAATAACCTGAAGTATGCAGAAACGACGATTGTAACTAAATTTTGTGCATATTTTGGAAGTAGTAATCTAATGCCAATAGTAGAAGAGTATTTGTTCTTAAATCGGCTTTTAAAAGAAAATACAATGGTAGATAATTGTATTTCATCTTCGTTATTTGATGCGCTTGTCAAATGTTTATTCCCCACAAAGCAAGTGCCATTTCTACAATTAGCACCTGAAAAGAAAAGAATGATCACAGATGCTTGTGATAAATACATAACTATTTCAAAAAAACGATTAATAGGATACTTAAATGAGCTAAATACTCCTAATCTTTTACTTGACCAAAGAATAAAACTGCTGATAATGGAACGTCAAACAGCCTCAAATATATATCTGGAAGAAGGGTAAACCATGTCTACAAAGGAAGAACGTGTCCATACCGTATTTGAAAAGATCTATCATAACTACGATAAAATGAATTCGATCATTAGCTTTCAGCAACATTTGAAATGGCGTAGTAATACGATGAAAAAAATGAATGTCGCAGAAGGTGCGAAAGCCCTTGATGTTTGCTGCGGAACAGCGGATTGGACGATAGCATTAGCTAATGCAGTTGGCCCTAGTGGAAAGGTATATGGACTTGACTTCAGCAAAAATATGCTAAAAATAGGTCAAGAAAAGGTTTCTGGAATACCACAAATAGAATTAATACATGGCAATGCAATGGAACTACCATTTGACGATAATACATTTGACTATGTGACAATAGGTTTTGGTCTTAGAAACGTCCCAGACTATATGCATGTATTGAAAGAAATGTATCGTGTCGTAAAACCTGGTGGCATGGCAGTCTGCCTCGAGACCTCACAACCGACCAGTCCCGTCTTTAAACAAGGATACTATATTTATTTTCGCTATATTATGCCAATTTTAGGTAAGTTACTAGCGAAAAGTTATTCTGAGTACTCATGGTTACAGGAATCAGCCAGGGATTTTCCAGGGATGAAGGAATTAGCAGTAATGTTTGAAAAAGCAGGATTTCAAAATATACAGTATAAGCCATACAATGGAGGTGTGGCTGCATCGCATATAGGGTATAAAGAAAGACAATAAGCTGGGTGGATATAATATGAAATTACAAATGATGTATTCGGTCTTAAAAACGGATATAGACTTAATTGAAAAAGAGCTGCATACTGCTATTACCTCTAATTCAGATCTTATACAAAGTGCGTCACTCAATTTGATTCAAGCTGGCGGTAAAAGGTTGCGACCTATCTTTGTATTACTAGCTGCTAAATTTGGAAAATATGACATTCAGGCAGTTAAGAATGTTGCGGTTGCTTTGGAGTTAATTCATATGGCATCGCTCGTTCACGACGATGTAATTGATGATGCAGAACTCCGGCGTGGTAAACTAACAGTTAAAGCAAAATGGGATAACCGAATTGCAATGTATACAGGAGATTTTATTTTAGCTTGCTCGCTTGAATATATGACTAGAATCAAAAATGCCGAGGCTCACCGAATATTGGCGAATACGATTGCAGAAGTATGTTTTGGTGAAATTGAACAAATTAAAGATAAATATAGGTTTAATCAAAATTTAAGAGATTATTTAAGAAGAATCAAAAGAAAAACAGCATTATTAATTGCGATAAGCTGCCAATTAGGAGCAATTGTTTCCGGTGCGAATGAGGAAATACATAAAAAACTATATCAATTCGGATACTATGTAGGAATGTCTTATCAGATTACTGATGATATTCTTGACTTTACTGGTACGGAAAAGATGCTTGGTAAGCCTGCTGGTGATGACCTGCTTCAAGGAAATATTACGCTTCCTGCATTGTATGCGATGGATGATGCAATTGCAAAAAATAAGATTCAAATGGTCCATGAAAATATGAGTAAAGAAGATATGAAAGAAATAATTGCTGTGATAAAGGAAACTGGCGCAATTGAAAAAGCCCACCAGCTTAGCAGGCGGTATTTGCAAAAAGCAATGTCCATTATTAATGAACTGCCTGAAAATAGAACAAAGAAATCTTTAGTCGAAATTGCTAATTTCGTTGGAAAACGTAAATATTAATTTTTTTCGATCTAAAGTTTATGTTGTCTACCTTTATTAGAAATTTAATAATTTTTAATGGGCTTATAGACATTTGGAAAGCGTTATCAAGTTGATATTGTCAAAATTCGTAATTAATGTTACTATTTTCATTGGTTGTTTACCCGTATCAACCAAGATACATAACTAGGAGTGGTAATAATGGAAAAAACATTTTTAATGGTAAAACCAGATGGAGTACAAAGACAATTAATCGGTGAAATTGTATCCCGTTTTGAGAAAAAAGGCTTTCATCTAGTTGGAGCAAAACTAATGAAAGTTTCAACTGAACTAGCAGAACAACATTATGGCGAACATAAAGAACGACCTTTTTTTGGAGAGTTAGTTGATTTTATTACTTCCAGCCCAGTATTTGCAATGGTTTGGGAAGGTGAAAATGTCATTGCCACAGCTCGTCAAATGATGGGTGCTACAAATCCAAAGGATGCACAACCTGGAACAATTCGCGGTGATTTTGGTGTAACAGTTGGCAAAAACATTATCCATGGTTCTGATTCTCCTGAAAGTGCTGAAAGAGAAATTGCATTATTCTTTAAGCAAGAAGAATTGGTAGAGTATACAAAATTAATAAACAATTGGATTTATTAATTTGATTTGGAT